>JAIETZ010000001.1:600000-840723 GCA_019744775.1 Candidatus Obscuribacterales bacterium | reverse complement strand
TTGCTCATCTTTAACCTCATTTCTTTCCCCCTTCTGGGGTTAGTTTTTAAATGAGGCAACAGTTCGTCAAGGGTTAGGTTTTTGATGAGTCAATGCGGCTGGTGATCTAGAAAACCGATGAATCCCTGTAGCAGATTTCTCCACTTCGCGCTTTCAGCGCTTCGGTCGAAATGACAAAAACAGGGAGAATAGCAAAGCCCTATTCAATATAATTCTTCCAGTACTCGGTCCGCTCGCGCCATTCACATTTGTCGTTGCCGCAAATGAGCGTCACCTTCGAGCCGGCCGTGCTCTCATTCCTATTCGAATCCCCAGCCCCGTCCCAAACATTGTTAGTCATTTCAACGAATTTCTCATATTTCTGAACCGGCTTCTTGCAAAGAGGGCACATTAGCTTCTTGCCGTCGATGGCATTCATCAGCATATTAAGCGACACGGTAAATTCTCCTAAAAAAATTCGGACACCTAAAAATTCGAATGATAGATTGTATTGTACTACTCCCGCTTCATGGTCACTTGCAGAGTCGATTCCATGGTTTCCGGATCATTTGACCCTTCTACCGTTAACAGTTGACCACCGCCCTCTGTAATGCGACGAACAGCCTCGCGCACCATGGATTTTTGTCCGCTTATCTTGTTGAGTCTGACAATGAGAAGAGCTTTCCCTTTTGATGCAGCCATTGCTTCTAAAAGAACCTTGCGTTCATCAAGAGCGATATCGCGACTTACTTGCTCTTGGTAGAAACCAACGAGATTATATTGCTTCGCTTTGCAATAAGATTCAATGCGATCACGTTGGTGTTGCAGCGCTTCGTCTCCGCCTTCTTGTGGCACTACTCTTGCGTATCCAATTACGTCCATTATTTTCTATCCTCCGGCATTGGCGTTAATGCTACTAGACGTCTCAACACAATAGGTTGTGTCTTAAGACACAACCTATTGTGAGGTTTCCTGGAAATGTTCTACTGAAATTTACCACTATTGAGTTTGACGTAGACTCGTTAGACCGACTTGTTGAAGTTTGGCTTTGATAGCCGGCATTGCTTCACGTGCAGCCTTGATACCTGCTTCGTAAGCGCGAACCATATCTTTCTTCTTGGTAGAGACTAAGCCGATACCATCAACATTTGGGTGAATGAGGATATCTGCCATCTTTGTAGCAGGCTCATCATCGTGGTGAAGTTCGTAAGTGACCATGCGCTTGGTGACGCTGCCCATTTTTCTAAATGTGTCGAAAGACTCGTAGGGCAGTCTTTCATCGACATCAACGGCAATTACAATATCAGCGCCTTTTGCTCGTGTCTGTTCAACAGGCAAGTTGGCTACGACACCGCCGTCGACAAATAACTTGTCACCTATTTCAACGGGTTTTCTTAAACCTGGAACAGCCGAACTTGCTTGAATTGCATATCCTATATTGCCGGATTCAATTGCGTATGGTTGGCAATCACGGATATTGAAAGCAACTGCGGCGAACGGAATCTTGAGATTTTCAATATTATGCATTGCCGGTGGAATTGCCGAAAGCATGTAGTTGCGGAACAAATTGCCTTTGTACAAACCATCGTAAGGATGGCTCCATAAACGCGGGATGATCATAATTGGTGCAGCGACAACGCGAAGCGCAATTGGAACAGTCATAAACGACTTCATTACTTTGCCACCGAGCATGTCTGCGGTTATGTCTTCTACCGGCACACCTGCCGAGTACATGCCGCCCACAATAGCGCCGATGCTTGTGCCGACAACCATGTCGACTGGAATGCCTTCTTCTTCAAATACTTTTAAAACGCCGACGTGAGCGCCGCCTCTTGTGCCGCCACCGCCGAGGCAAAGCCCGACTTTCAATTTGCCGTGGGAG
The DNA here is from genome assembly GCA_019744775.1 of Candidatus Obscuribacterales bacterium. NCBI lineage: Bacteria > Bacillati > Candidatus Melainabacteria > Candidatus Obscuribacterales > Candidatus Obscuribacterales bacterium. Next base: position 838,862 of record JAIETZ010000001.1, on the reverse strand, counting down.
CTAGCAACCTTGGTCACTGATTCTTGACAGAGTCCCGGCTGAGTAAGTGCCAGGCTTGCCAATAGCGTAAGACCTGTCAGTTTGGCGCAAATATCTTTGTTCATGCTGAATCCTTCTCGCTGATGTAGGGCGCACAAAATGCGCCCTTGCGTTTCAGATTCAATTTTAGGCCAAAAGGTCTAATTTAGCTTGTGCGGCGGCAGTGGCTTAAGAGCATCTCATCAAATCAGAGGCTACCTTCGCGCGAATTGTCTGCCTACAAAGGAGGCTAGAAAGACCAATATCGCTGAACCTAGAATTGTCGGTAACAACGAAACCCCAGCTAAGCTTGGACCGACAGGACCCATGATGCTGACTCCAATCCGGGCGCCGGTGATACCACATGTGTTGCAGAGCAATGAAGCGCTGAACGCTCACAGAGAGACACTCAAAAAATACCCAGCGAAGATTGTGGTCACTGTCGAATAGCCTGGATTAAATCTGGTCAGAACCCATGGGAGTTGTACGGCTTTCATGGGGGTTTCACACTCACATATTAAGTTTTAATCGGATAGATTTATCGCATCAAATCCATAGAGGACTGGCGATGGATCGCGATAAATCCCTCCATGAAGCGCTGCCTGAGTCAAAGGCGCAGCCGGATTGGGTTTCGGAGCTTATGCCTATTGGCACGGAAATGGCTAACACGGCCGGGTTGTTTATGCGGGGCAAGACGGGCATAGCAGTTACCGCCATCACGTTTGCCTTCGGAGAAGTCTACAATTCCTGCAAGGATAAGAAGCCGGAAGATTGGAATGCCCAGGCAATGACTATTGACGCCCTCAAAGGTACGGTCAAGGGCGGCTTAATGAAGGGCTCTCTGGCAGTTTTGCCGCACTTGAAGCTTAACGTCGCCGGACAAGGCGTGGCACTTGGGATTGCCAACCGCTTTGTTGATTCAACTGTAGGTGGGTCACCGAAAGCGCTTGCTACGACTTTTGACCCTTTGGCTATTACCTCTGATGTAGCAGTTTTTGTAGCTGGGCACGGTATGTTCAAAGGGCTACAGAAAGTCAGCCGCATTTTGAGTGAAAGACCTCTCGTGGCAACAGCCTTAACCGGCGGCACTTTCGGAATGGCTAGCGGATCAGCGTCCGAAATTCTTCGGCAAAAGCAAGAGAATGAATCGCTTGATGTCGGCAAAGTTTTGGGCTCCGGATTAAAACATGCCGTTATGGATGGAGTCGCTGCGATACCGGGCGGGATACAGGCAGATGAACTTGCTAGTAAGAAAGTAGCTGAGCTAGGTGCGAAAGCAACTAAGGAAATTAAGCGCGCTGGCAATCAGGCAGTTAGAGAAGTCCGCTGGAATTATTGGGAGCATATTGCCAAAATCAAGCCGAATGAAATTGGACTGCTAATACCTGAGGAAATAACCACTTCCAAGGACTGGTTAGCCGGCATGAAGGCTGTGGACACACTAAACAAAGCAGGCTATGAAGCCTACTTTGTTGGTGGTTGCGTCCGCGATATTTTGCTCGGTAAGACTCCAAAAGACTACGACATCGTAACTAATGCTCCCGCTGCTCGGGTAGATGAATTGATGCCGGAAGGTAAAACTGCCGGTAAGAATTTTGCGGTAAAACATACGGAGATCGATGGCGTTCACTTGGAAATTGCCACTTTCAGATGTGACGGCGCATACTCAAATGGACGCCAACCAGATGAAGTGGTGGCACTTGATAGATTGCCTGTCCGCATAGCGATGCGTGAAGATGCCGGTCGTCGTGACTTCAAAATCAACTCCATGTTTTTGGATCCGAAAAGCCGGATTGCTTATTATTACTTTGATGGTCCAGCCGATTTGATGAATAAACGAATCGACACGGTTGGCAATCCGCATGATCGATTTGAAGAAGATCCTTCCCGTATGTTGCGAGTGGCGACATTCTCCTCTAAGCTTGGATTTGAGCCAACTGAGCCGGTGGTGATTGCCATGGTCAAAGATGCTCACAAGATTCATCGCTCTTCCGGTAGAGCTTGGGGAATGGAATTTGCTAAGTTGCTAATGGCGCCTGATCCAGTAAAAGGCTTGAATCTTTTGAAAGACACTGGGCTAATGAAGGAAATGATTCCGGAATTAGTGAGATTGGATTCAAAGGCAGGAGATCAGGATCCAATTCATCATCCGGAAGGCAATACGTGGATTCATACAATGATGGTTGTTGATCGCTTGGTGTATTCTGCCAAGCGTAATATGGATTTGATGTTCAGCGGACTTTTCCACGATATCGGCAAACCGGACACACAGAAAATAACTTCAGATGGACGCATTACTAATTATGGGCACGACAGCAAGGGTGCCGAGATTGCTGCCGAAATTGCCAGACGTTTGGAAATGTCTGGTGATCAAAATCACACAATCTCTGACACTGTTGCCAAACACATGACGATGCACAATGGACCTAAGTTGTCGAAGAAGAAACTTCGTGAATATTTAGATCTGAAGCACATCGAGAATCTAATTGAGTTGCAAGACGCTGATGCTCTAGGTCGTGGCACATGTTGCGCGCCCAATGAAGCTCAGCATGAATCAGGCAACATGGGTTCTCAACGAGAATTCTGGGAAAAGTCCTTAGAAGAAGCACGCAATCCTGCTGAACCAACTCGCGCGATAAATGCCAAACCCATTATCAATGGCGAGGTGCTGCTTTCGCTTGGTTACAAGCAGGGCGTTCCATTTGGAGACATCGTCCGCGAAGCGAGTTTTGCTCAATATCAGGGTGAGTTTACCGATATAGAAGGTGGACTGAAATGGATACGCGAGAATTGCGAAACACCTGAAGTATCTAATGAGCGCACGATACGTCTGGTTCGCGAAATGCGTGAAAGAAAAGCCGCTGAAAGACAACAGAAGAAAGGCAAATAAAGACCTTTCCCAAAAATTTGGATGTCAGGCGATATTTTGAGTTTTTCCCTGTCAGAATATCCCTATGAATTCATATGTTTTAGGTCTAGTTGTCGTAGTCGTCTGTACCCTTCTTGCGGTTGGCGGCATGCTTCTTGTGCGCCGTTTTATCGACCTCAAGACGCTCAATTCCTACCATGAGGTTGCCGGTTACTTCCTGTCTATTATCGGCACGCTTTATGCTGTGCTTCTTGGTTTTGTCATTGTTGATGCCATGAACAATTTGCAAAATGCGCGTATGGTTGCTGAACAAGAAGCCAATGCCCTGTGCAACGTGTATCTTGTCAGCGAAGGACTGTCGCAAGGTTGTCGTAACAGGCTGCGCTTTGCCTGCAGCAAATATGCCGATGCGGTAATCAATGACGAATGGCGGACCATGAGGCTAGGCGAGTCGAGTCCTAAGGCGGTGGTAGCGCTTATGGGGATTTGGACAACCGCCTCTAGATTTAAACCTTCCGATCCGGGTGAGGAAGGTGTCCATCAGACAATTTTGGCCGAAGTCAGCAACCTCAGCAACAACAGGCGCGATCGCCTTGTAGGTAGCGCGCATGGCGTAGCCCCACTTATGTGGTCGGTGTTGATATTGGGTGGGGTTTTTACTGTTGTCTTTACCTACTTCTTCGGTGCCGCAAGCGTGACTGCTCAGATTTTGATGACAGTTATTGTTTCCATTACTTTGTCTCTCAATGTCTTTCTCGTTTTTGTTTTTGGTTATCCATATGCAACCGAGTTGGGAGTAAGACCGGAGGCATTACGACTGAATCAGATGATTTTCAAACGGATGGAAAAGTATGGCGGTACAGCCGAAAGACTGTTTGATGAGTGGGAGTCGAAGCAAAAAATGCCAAAATTAATTGACGTTCCTCCAGGTATGGCTCCGCAAGAGCCCCAGGACTAGCTTACTGACCAAGGCTCAGTGGAAACATTAAACGGCGTCCGGCGTCCCACATTATGATAAGCTAGCTTTAGCCATAGGAATAATATTGTGAGAGCCGAGAAGTCACCAGAGACTATGACCGGATCAAGCCATCTGAAAAAGCCAATCCCGCGAAAGGCACTGCTAGTGGTGGCATTAATCATCGCTTTGGTTGCTGGTAATTTCATCTTCAAGTTTTTGGCAGAAGGAAATAAGCCTGATGCACGTGACAAGAAAATAGCGGTAACAGTCGATGTTGCCAAGATTCAGGAAGTGCCTATTGAGATTCGCAGCATCGGTAATGTGGTGCCTTACTCGGTTGTGAATGTTGTACCGCAAGTTGGTGGACAACTTACAAAGGTCTACTTCACGCAAGGACAATTCGTTAAAAAAGGCCAGCTCCTATTTCAAATCGATCCCAGACCATTTCAAGCTGCACTTGATCAAGCTAGAGGAAATGTTGCTCGTGATGTTGCACAGATAGCGGCAGCAAATGCCACCATGCGCAAAAACATTGCCATGATCGGCAGCGCAGAAGCCGATATCACCAAGCAAAAGGTAGCGGAAGAATTTGCCAAGCGTGAACAGGCACGCTTTGCAGAGTTGGCAAAAGAAGGCGCTGTTTCCCATCAGCAAAGTGATCAGATGCTGACTAATTCTTTGACGGCCACAGCTACGTTGGCAGCTGGGCGCAAAATGCTCGAGAATGCCCATGAGGTTGTAGAAGGTGATAAGGCAAATGTTGATGTCTTGCGTGGGACGTTGCGAGCAGATCAAGCTATCGCGCGCAATGCAGAAATACAATTAGGCTGGACACAAATTCGATCGCCGCTTGATGGACGCACTGGAAGTTTGAATATCTACGAAGGCAATATCGTTACGGCAAATTCTGCGACTCCTTTGGTCACGATAGATCAAGTCCAACCAATATATATATCTTTTACACTGCCTGAACAGCACTTGAATCAAATTCGTAAATGTCTGGCTGAAGGTACATTGCGTGTCAAAGCATTGGTCGGCGGTGAGAAGACAGAAACAGTAATTGAAAAGGTCACTTTCCTGGAGCACAACGTAAACACTGCTGCCGGTACAGTCACCTTGCGTGCAACGGCACCGAACTTAGACAAGAAGCTTTTCCCGGGGCAATTTCTTGATGTTATTGCTACCATGCCTCCTGATGGTCAAACGATTGTTGTTCCGGAAAGTGCAGTGCAGCCAAGTCAGGATGGCAATGCTGTTTATGTTGTGAAACCGGATAATACAGTTGAATATAGACCTGTTGAATTGAAACGTACTTATGCAGGATTTGCCGCGCTTGGTAAAGGTGTAAATCCTGGTGAAGTTGTTGTCACTGATGGTCATATGCAATTGACACCCGGTGCCAGTGTAATTGTTCAGTCGCGGACTGCGCCCAGCGGTAATTAGCCGTGAATATTTCGCGTATATTCATCGAGCGGCCTGTCATGACGACGCTGGTGATGGCGGCTTATTTGATCTTTGGTGCGTTTGCCTTTTTCTCTTTGCCCATTAATGACTTGCCGACAGTGGATTTTCCCACGATACATGTGCATGCTAGTTTGCCAGGTGCAAACGCTGACACAATGGCGTCGGCTGTGGCGACGCCTCTGGAAAAACAATTTGCCACTATCGCTAGTCTTGATTCGATGAATTCGTCGAGTGCAATGGGTAGCACGCAAATTACCCTGCAATTCAATTTAGATCGCGATATAGATGGCGCTGCTGAAGATGTGCAGGCGGCAATGGTTGCCGCCCGTCCATTCCTGCCCACAAGCATGCCCACTCCTCCGACACTACGCAAGGTCAATCCAGGTGACAATCCTATTTTATATATTGCGGTTCACTCAGCAACTTTGCCTATTTATACAGTCGATGAGTATGCCGAAAATATCATGGCTTCGCGAATGTCTATGGTCTCTGGTGTTGCGCAGGTGCAGGTGTTTGGCTCACAAATTTATTCGCCGCATGTGCAGGTAGATCCCAGACGTCTGGCTGCTTATGGCTTAGGCATGGATGAAGTTGTAAAAGCGGTACGTGATGCAAATGTCAATCAACCAACAGGAACACTGTACGGACCAAAGCGCGCGTATAACGTAAAAGTAAATGGGCAGTTGTCCAATGCTGATGAATTACGCCCGGTAATAGTTGCCTACCGCAATGGAGCCCCTGTACGGCTGAGCGATTTAGGCGATGTTATCGACAGTGTGCAAACCGACAAAACAGCGAGTTGGTACAACAACAAGCGAGGCGTCATTCTTGCGGTACAGCGTCAACCAGGCACAAATACTATTCAGATAGTTGATGACATAAAGAAATTGCTGCCTACATTTAGAGCAATTGTTCCCAATTCAGTCAGTGTGGATATTCTCTATGACCGCTCTCAATCAATTAGGCGTTCGGTGGAGGACGTTGAAAAGACGCTGGTGCTGACAATCCTTTTCGTTGTCTTTGTCATCTACCTATTTCTAGGTAATCTGACCACGACAGTTATTGCCAGCTTGTCTTTGCCTATTGCCATTGTCGGCAGTTTTGCCTTTATGAAAGGATTCGGCTTTACACTTGATGTAATTTCTTTGATGGCGCTTACCGTGTGTACTGGATTTGTCGTCGACGATGCCATTGTTGTCGTGGAAAACATCATCAGGCACATGGAAAGAGGCGAATCTCCAATGAAGGCGTCTTTTGATGGCGCGCGGGAAGTGGGCTTTACCGTTGTTTCGATGACTGTATCATTGGTAGCAGTGTTTATACCCGTTTTATTGATGGGTGGAATTATAGGACGACTGTTTTTCGAATTCGGCGCCACGATGAGCGTGGCGATTCTAATATCTGGCTTTGTTTCATTGTCGTTGACGCCCATGTTATGCAGTCGCTTCTTGCGCCCCAAGGATGAAACACGTGTTAGTCGCATCCAGCAATTCACAGATGCGGCATTTCATAGGCTGCGCCACGTGTACGATATAACCTTGCTATGGGCGCTTGATCACAAGAAATTCATCGTGATTCTATTTGTAGTGATGGTTGCCGCTTCCTGGCAATTGATGGTGATTATTCCAAAAGGATTTTTGCCTGTGGAAGATACTGGACAAATATTTGGTAATACGGAAGGAGCTCAAGGTAGTTCGTTTGAAGAAGTTGTGCGCCATCAAAAAATTGCCGCTGAAATTGTCGCTAAAGATCCAAATATTCGCGGATTTATGTCCAGTGTCGGCGTCGGTGGTCCTACGCTTTCCGGAAACCAGGGTCGTTTATTCATTGCGCTTAAACCACATAATGAGCGAACAGCGAGCTTTGAGGAAATCATTCAAAACCTCCGTAAAGCAACTGCACATATTCCAGGCTTTCGTGTCTACTTTCAGAATGTGCCGACAATTCGTTTGGGCGGCATGATGACTAAAGCTCAATACCAATTGGCTTTATCAGGTCCTGATTTGAAAGATCTTTATTCTGCGGCCGATAAGCTAGAAGAAAAAATTCGTGATGTGCCTGGTGTTGTGGATGTAAACACCGATGCTCAGATAAAAGACAAGCAGATAAGCCTTCAGATTGATCGTTCCAAATTAAGTAATCTGGGATTGGATATTCAGCAGGTACAGGATGCTTTGAATAGTGCCTATTCCTCAAGGCAAGTGTCTGTAATCTACACACCGACTAATCAGTACTGGGTGATTGTGGAAGTGCAGCCGGAGTTTTACAGAGATCCATCAATGCTTAGTTGGTTGCGCATTCGTTCCAGCTCAGGTCAGTTGATTCCATTGAGTGCAATTTGTGAGTTCAAGCGTACGGTTGGACCTCAATTAGTCAATCACTTAGGACAATTCCCTTGTGTGACGATATCTTTTAATTTGAAGCCGGGCGTGCCGCTTAGTGATGTGGTTGAAAAAATCAAAGCGCTCGCCAAAACCTCCGTACCCGATGATGTTTCGTACAAGTTCCAGGGTTCTGCTCTTGCCTTTGAGTCATCGCTAAAAGGACTTGGGTTTTTACTTATCGTGAGCATTCTTGTCATTTATATTGTCTTGGGCATTTTGTATGAGAGCTTCGTGCATCCCATAACAATTTTGTCCGGTTTGCCTTCTGCCGGACTTGGCGCATTTCTAATTTTGCTGGCTTTCAATCGTGTGCTGGATATTTACGGATTTCTCGGGCTCATTTTGCTCATCGGCATCGTCAAGAAGAATGCCATCATGATGATCGATTTTGCTGTTGACTATCAAAGAGAGCAACAAGTATCGCCACGTGATGCTATTTATGAGGCGTGTCTTGTGAGATTTAGACCGATTATCATGACTACGGCAGCAGCTATTTTGGGGAGCTTACCGTTGGCTGTCGGATTCGGACCAGGATCAGAAGCAAGGCAACCATTGGGACTGACAATTATCGGTGGTCTTCTGGTTTCACAAATAGTCACTCTGTACATTACTCCGATTTTTTACATATACTTGGATAGATTCCAGCAGACTCTGCCGAAATTCAGTCTTAAATCGGTAAGGCGGGAAACAGCATGAACCTCAGCGCATTATCTATAACCAGACCGGTAATGACGACTCTAGTCATGGCTGCGATCATGCTCTTTGGTGTGCTCGGCTACACATCTTTGCCGATAAGCAATCTACCCAATGTTGATTTCCCGACAATTTTGGTGACCAGCAATTTGCCTGGAGCAAATGCGGAAACGATGGCATCGGCTATTTCAATTCCGCTGGAAAAGCAATTTGCCACAATTGCCGGACTCAACCAAATGACTTCCACGAGCACGTTGGGACAGTCACAAATAACTTTGCAATTCGATCCGTCGCGCAACATGGATGGTGCAGCTTTAGATGTACAGGCGGCAATTACTGCAGCGTCGCGCCAACTGCCTCCGCAGATGACAGTGCCGCCTACGTTTGCCAAGGTAAATCCCGCCAGTCAACCAGTTATTTATTTGGCTGTGAGTTCAACTACTTTACCTATGCATCAAGTTGACTACTATGCACAGACACTAATCGGTCAGCGAATTTCTCGAATTGCCGGTGTCGCTCAAGTGCAAGTCAACGGTGCGCAGACTTACGCTGTGCGCGTGCAGGTAAATCCGCAGCGTCTAGCGTCATATGGTTTGGGAATTGATGAGGTAATGAACGCTGTTACTGCGGCTAACCAAAATCAACCAACTGGAATTCTCTGGGGCAAGACACAGGCTTTCACTATTCAATCTAATGGTCAGCTTCTTGATGCTAATGCTTATCGCTCAATAATTATTGCTTCGCGCAATGGCAACCCAATTCACCTTGGTGATGTTGCCAGCGTTATTGACTCTGTGCAAAACGATAAAGCTGCTGGCTGGTACAACAATAAGCCCGCCGTCATCTTAGCTGTGTTGCGTCAACCTGGCGCTAATACAATTGAGGTGGTCAACAAGATCAAGCAGCTTATGCCTAATTTCAAAGAAATGGCACCCAAAGCAGTTGATATAGATATTCTTTACGACCAGTCTGTTGCTATTCGTGATTCGGTCAATGATGTGCAGGCGACATTGCTTCTCACGGTAGCGCTTGTAGTTCTAGTTATTTATTTGTTTCTGGGCAATCTTTCAGCGACTGTTATTCCAAGCTTGGCATTGCCAATCTCAATTGTTGGCACATTTGCTGCTATGCAATTGATGCATTTTAGTTTGAATGTCTTATCTCTTATGGCTCTGTCGCTGTCAGTTGGATTTGTTGTCGATGACGCTATTGTTATGTTGGAAAACATAGTCAGGCACATGGAAATGGGCAAAAGCCCGATGCAAGCGGCTTTTGATGGCTCAAAAGAAATTGGTTTCACTATTTTGTCCATGACGTTGTCGCTTGTTGCAGTATTTATTCCAGTCCTTTTATTGCCCGGTATTGTTGGACGACTCTTCAATGAATTCTCTGTGACTATCAGCGTTGCCATTCTTATTTCCGGCTTTATTTCGCTGACATTTACGCCGATGCTTTGCAGTCGCTTCTTGAAGGCTAAAGACAAAAAGGTCGGCAAGTCGCTATTGATTTTGAAATCTGAAGCAGTCTTTGATTGGATGGTGAGAAATTATCGAACCACTCTGAGCTATGCATTGCATCACAGACAAATGGTTGTTGCTGTATTTTTCTTCATGCTTATTTTGACAGCAGGCTTATTTGTATTTATGCCGAAAGGCTTCATGCCCAGTGAAGACGCCAATCAAGTTCTCATCATGACAGAAGCGGCCCAGGGTGCTTCATTTGATGAGATGGTAAATAAACATAAGAGCCTTTGCCAAATAATTCAAAAAGAAAAAGATGTTCAGTCGGTTATGTCCAGTATTGGTATCGGCAACGGCAGTCCGAACATCGCTCTTAACCAGGGACGAATTCTTGTTGTCTTAAAGGGGCGAGACAGTCGCGCTGTAAGTGCCGAGCAAATAATTGATGACCTGGCGCCCAAGCTTAAACAAGTACCGGGCATCAGCTGCTATTTGCAGGTGCCGCCGATGGTCACAATTGGTGGACAGGTGACCAAGAGTATTTACCAGTACACCCTATCTAGTCCCGACAGCAAAGAGTTATATGCAGCGGCGCGCAATCTGGAAAGGAGAATACGAGAAATACCAGGAGTGGTTGATGTCGGCAGTGACTTGCAAGTCGACAATCCGGAAGTCCACGTGAAGGTTGACAGAGACAAATGTGCCAGACTTGGCGTCACAGTACAGCAAGTAGAAGATTTGCTGAATAACGCTTATGCGGCAAGACAAATTTCGACCATGTATACGCCGACTAATCAGTACTGGGTGATTATTGAAGTTGAGCCAAGCTATTATCGTGATCCTTCGTTACTGCACACGCTGTACATCCATACAAGCACCGGTGCTCTCATACCGCTTGATACTCTATGCACAATGGAAATGGGTGTTGGTCCGTTGCTCGTGAACCATGTAAGCCAATTCCCGTCAGTAACACTGTCATTCAATTTGAGACCGGGTGCATCATTAGGTACGGTCACTAACGAAATCCGTAAGCTGTCAGAGGAGTTGGTGCCGGCTTCAATTACGACAAGCTTCCAGGGATCTGCTCATGAGTTTGAAAGCTCGATGAAAAATCTTTGGCTACTCTTGTTATTAGCTGTAATTGTTATTTATATAGTATTGGGGATTCTTTACGAAAGTTACACGCATCCGATCACTATCTTGTCCGGACTGCCTTCTGCCGGGCTTGGCGCATTACTCACCTTAATGATCTTCGGAATTGATTTAAATATATATGGGTTTCTTGGATTGATAATGTTAATTGGTATCGTGAAGAAAAACGCCATCATGATGATCGACTTTGCACTTGATGCACAGCGTCGCGGTGGCAGTGATGCTGAAGATGCAATTTTTGAAGCCGCTCTCACACGCTTTCGTCCTATTATGATGACGACAATGGCGGCGTTAATGGGCGGACTGCCGATTGCGATGGGTATTGGAGCCGGCGCTGAATCAAGGCAACCGCTTGGACTAACTGTCGTCGGCGGATTGTTGGTGTCGCAGCTGGTTACCCTGTATATTACGCCCGTCTTTTATATTTACTTTGATAAGTTGCAGCGGCAGTTTGCCGAGAAGTTCAAGTCGGTGGCGGATTTAAGTTAGGGCAAGGGCGCATGCAATGCGCCCCTACGAGATTCTTGAGCAAGGATTTCGTCGGATTTGCCGTGGTCGTGTGGTTCAAATTCCCGGGAAATTGAGCGGATTTGGACCCAGAAACGGGCTCTGGGAAAGAAAATCAGCCCTGTCTCATACGAATATTTCGGGCCTGCAGTGCGTTTTGGTGCTGTCTACACGCATTTGCGTATTTTCAAACACATTATCGTTTGATAATCTGAGTGAGCGAGAGTTAAGAAAACGCCTTAGCAATCAAGCCGGAGTCCACCCCCTGCTCCGGCTTGGCTGAGGCCGACTATAAAGGTGAAATTCAAAATGACAAACTCCAGAAAATCTTCAGGCAACACAGTAATCGTGGCACTAGCCGCAATGTCTATGGCAGTAGTAATTGGTTCGTTTGGTTTCCTCAATTACCACATGAAAGCTAACGGTACTACTGCCCAAGAGTCGATAACGGTTATCACTGCTAACGCTCAAGGTCCGTTGTAGAGAAATATGCCCTTAGCTAAGCTGGAGTCCACCCCCTGCTCCGGCTTAGCTAAGGGCATTTTGTATTACGTCGTTTTAGGAAGAAGTTTGCTTTCAGCAAGATCTAGTTCGTGTTCTAAAAGATGGAGAACATCATCCGATATCTTGCCGCTCTTCCTTGATTCAATAATTACTTTTCTTTCCGTGCTAATTAAATCATTCACGCGCTGCTCGTACTGGCTTTGGCAGTCTTTCTAATTAACCTATTAACTGGACGGTCAGCAGTCTAGCTTCCATATAAATTTGCGACTTTGATTGCTTGCGTAAACAAGCTTAAAAGGTCGTGAATTTATAGTATGGAATTGAAGTCAAGTTGATATTCTCCTCTGCATAGGAAAAAAACCGCGGCCCCATTTTGGGGTCTCAAAGCGTGTCTTTGCTCGGAGGAGACCATGCGTTTACCATTGTTGTTGGCAAGTGTTATTGTTGTTTTGCAGCCACTGTGGAGCCTTTCAGCTCTAGCGGCGATGATTAGTTATGACCGACCTACTAATGCGGTCAATATTCAAGGACGTCTTGATGCCAAACGCATAGGTAAAGTTAAGCTCGATAAGAGCGCGGTTGTAATGAGCGGCAACAAGGTTGACATTATCTTTGAATCTGTCGACCTCACCGAGAAAGTCGACGACAGTCAGAAGCAACTAACCGGTACTACCTTCAAGACAAATTTCGAAGGACACAATACCGAAGGCCGCGTAACAGGATTGTTGCTGCTTGAAGGCGGTTCATCGTTGCCTGAGTTTGATATTCCAGGTACAAACGATACAGTGAAGCTGACTGATGGCACCACTCACACCGGCAAAATTGTTAGTTGCACCGATAAATACCTTCAGATTCAGACAGACATTACTAATCGCACAATCGATACAGCCAACATTGCTGAAATCACTTCACCAAGAGTGTTCAAATTCGAAATGCCTGTTAGAACCAGCTCTGACATGACCGGCAAAGCAAAAGTTATTGCTGATGCCAGTCAGATTACTTTCACTCCGACAATGGCTTTGAAGGCTGAGGCAAAAAAGACCGTAAAATCAGAACCAAAAAAAGCCGAGTCTAAAGGGGAAAAACAAGTAGGTAGCATGTCGCGCAAAAAGAAGATCATCATCATGAGTGCAATTGGTTTGTGCTTAATTGCGACGGCTATTGCTGTGCCAATTGCAGTAGCCTGTGGCACCAGCGGTGGCGGTTCGGACAATCGCAAAGCGGCTGAGCAATTGGTCTTATTTAACGCGCTCAGATCCCAGTAATTGCAGGCATTACCCGAAACTATGACGGTGATAAGCTTTTGGCTGGATCGTAGGAATAGATGGCGATACTAGTGTAATCCGCCACTGTCGAGTTGCTTAGTTGCCGGCCCGTACTCGTTCAGCTCGCGCGCGCAATTGGGACACTTCTAAGTCGGTCGTGTGCTGCGATTTTACTTCCACGTTGCCATAGCCTCTAGTGGAAAAGGTGAGGTTGTACAAAAAGTTGGCAAGCTCATCCAGCGTATCGGCAAGCGAGGCGCGCTGCTGTGTGGCAGTGCTATTAGATTTGCCTTCCGCGCCTCTTAGAGCGTTTGTGTACGTATCAATTGCTTGATAGTAATGAGACTTTGCATCATCGACGTTGTCTACGCTTTTGAACATGCGTGCAATAGCAAGACTGTTGTTGCCGCATTGCAAGCTGTCTTCGCCGTGACGAATACGCAAGATGTATCTTGCGCGATCGTAAGCCGCCAAGGCTTTATCTGTTCGTTGATGTTTAGCAAAATAATCTGCTGACTGGGTGATCGCTTGCAAGAGTTTGGGATTGTTTTGTCCCAATTTCTCTGCGTGTCGAATAGCATCGCTATAGTAAGCGTCGGCTGTCGATGGCTGATTTGCACGGTCGGCGGCTTCTGCTTTGGCTAAAAGATCTGACACTGGATCATCGCTAGCCGGAGCCGTAGCAGGAGCTGACGTAGCGACATTGTCTCTGGATGTCGAAAAGGGCGTTATTTTCGCTGCTGTTGTTGGTCTGGTCGAGGCCAGAGCTTGCTGTGCCAGAGCGGCTTCCCGTGAGTTTGGAAAACGCTGTACGGTTTCTTGATAAAACTTTCTTGCCAGATCTGACTTTCGATCGTAGTGATAAGACAAGGCGGTGTAATAACAATCTGTTGCGCTGTGACTTGACGCGTACGATTTGGCAAATGCTGAAGCTGCTGCTGCGTACTTCGCTTGCTTGAAGAAGACCATTCCCTGATCAGACGAACCTGTAGCAAAGCAATCGCTGGTGACCAAGGAAAGTACAACAGCGATGCCGATTACAAATGGTGATTTCATTATTCTAGGTGTTCCTTGCAGTTGCGCAGACGCTCACCGGCAGATTTTGCATGGTCACTATCCGGAGCAAGTTGCAGGTATTGTTCAAATGAGCTTGCGGCTGCTTGCCATTCACGATCATTCTCTTGCATCGAGCCAAGTTCGTAGAAAGCTTCTGCATAGCCTGGGTCAACTTCCGTTGAGCGGGTAAACTCAGACTTCGCTTCAGAGAGCCTGCCCTTTCTCTTCAGCGCTTTACCCAGACCTACGTGAGGCGGACCAGCTTCTGGATGCTTTTTGACCTCAGCAGAGAAGAGGTTTATAGCTACATCAACTTCACCTATCGCGAGTTGGTGATTTGCCTTTTCCAGCTTCTTGCTCCAGTCAATTTGCGAAGCTGACCAGGCTGTGCCTGTAAATGTGCTCGAGAGCAAACTGACGCTTAGCAAAGCCAAGCATATTTGTTTCTTTGACATATTTGTTTCCTACTTAATTACTGATTGCAATTACTGAGTCTTGGAACCAGTCTTAGCGCCAGTCTTGATTGCGGCAGGAGCTTGAGTGTTGGTGGAGCTTGTGCCGGTGTTGACTGGTGTAAGCAAGATTGCAGACACATCAGTTGTAGCTGAGAGCTTTTTGACGTTGTCGCCAACAGCCAGGCTGGAGCCACGGTCAACATTACCTGTTGATGTGCTGGAATCAACTTCAGTCAAAGTGATGATTGCAACAGGCGATGTAACTTCTTTGATTACTTTGCCGGTTGTTGGATCTTTGACTGTTTTGGTTACGCGTTCAGCTTGTAAGTGATCGCCAACTTTAAGACCATTCACTTTGCCGACGTTGATGATTACTGTTGAACCAGTAACATCAGCGATTTTGCCTTGAACATTTTCAGCAATAAGCGATTGATTGTCGGGAATTCTTGCTGCCATTGCAGTCAATTGACCTGTTATTTGTTCGACAGCGGCAAGTGTTGCTTCACCAGCGATGGAGCTTGCGAAGTTGGAGGAATCCCACCAGTTGCCGCCCCAGTTGCCGCCCATGGAAGCGCCACTACGCTTGGATTGACCAGCGCCATTTACTGCCGCGAGGATTTCACCGGTGTTGATGTCGATAACACGAGCATCAATACCGACTTTGGCTTTTTGTTTGTGAACGCTCATACCACCGAGCATACCCAAACCGCCTACAAATGGAATGTAGCCACTGGCCATGCTTATCGGAGCGCCGACATTGGTGTTGCTGGTTTCAAAACCGAATTGTGTAACCGTACCGCAGATGATTGCATCAACGCCGAGCAATTTACCGATTTTGGCAGCTGTTGCTGAATCGGCGCGGTCACTGTTGGAAAGGTTTTGCTCTTTGAGAATTGCATCAATCATTTCTCTTTCGCAAACAGAGTATGTGCCGTCGTTGACCAGTCTTGTGACGATCAAGCTGACGATACCTGTACCGATGTCGGCTGCGCCGACTTCAGCTGAAACGGAGCCGTATTTAAAAGGCATAACGGCGATGCGACGCTTGGCGCCAGCAAAGCTGCTTGTTGGGAACGCAAGTGATGCCACCATTGATAGTGCCACAACAAGGGCTGATAGTTTGCCGAATTTCATTTCAATGTACTCCTCCCGCCCCAGTGGCGGTTTTGCAACAGCATTGGAGGAGTATTTTACCGCATGGCAGCCTAAGTTACGGCTTATCTATTTGATCTAATGGCAGCCTCTTGAGCATCGATTGCTTGGCGCTTAAGCTCAAGTGCCCGTCTTTCCGCTGCCAGTGCCTTCAATTGGGCATTTGTGGCATCGGCGGCTATAGGGGCGGCAGCTGTTTTATTTTTTGCTAATGTGTATTGAGAATACGTTGCAATTAACCCTTGAGCGGTGTGATAGCGCTTGGACTTGGAGGTGACTTGGCGCAGGTCGACGATGGCTTGTCTGTACTGTCCCTGTCTGGCCTTAGCTTTAGCCTGATTGACCAGGTTGCGTGCATCTATCTCCATTTGAATTTGATCCGCAAGTGCGTGTGCCGGCCAAAAATGCGGGCTATCACGAGTAATCATCATTACTGTTTCAAGTGCTTCCTCGTATTTCTCTTCGTGAGCCAATGACTTGGCCTTCTCGATTTTTTCGCGAGCATCTAGCTCTGTGACAACGGCTTGTTCAATCGGTTGTATTGATCTTTGACTTAATTCTTGAACCACTTCGCGCATTGCGGTTGTGACCAATGCTTTATTCAATGGTGCAGCACCACTTGCACTGAAGTCTTGCTTATTAGCCTGTGCTGAGATCGTGTTGATGACAGCGCCATCTCTTGCTGTTTTGATTGTGACTGTGCCATTGACGCGAACAGTCATCGAAGCAATATCAGTATTGTCATCGACACGGCAACTGATATTCCAGTCAGGATTGACGGTTGATACTACAATGTATTGATTTTCTTGCAGTCTTGCAATGATTGAATCAACGATTTGTTGTTCAGTCCCGCTGCCGGTAGCGGCTGTAATAGCCAATCTGACAGGACGAGGCAGGGCGAAACTTGTGGCAGCTAAGCCAAATACTATAAGTAATGCCAACGAGAGGCTGGCGATAATTTTCTTCATGGGAGTTCCTTCTATTGTCACTTAGCTACATGGTCATTCAACCAGTTGGACACTAATTGAATAACACTTTCCTGCACATCAGGATCATTGTCCTGAAATTCTTCCAATATCAAATGCCTAGCTTGGTCGACAAATACCAATTTGCTGTCTTTTGACGGAATTTCTTGAATTAATTCCTCTTGACCTTCATGCTTGACCAAAGCATCGCCAACGCCTTGCATCATCAAGACCGGCGTCGTGGCTATTTTCTTTGCTGCTTTGTGATTGTTGTCCATAAAGCTTTGAAATGCCATCAGCTCGACTGGAGACAACTGTAACCTGCCGAATTCGTTTAGGTCGGCTATCCATTTGGTTTCTAATTCTTGTTGCTTTTCGGCTGCTTCTTTCTTGCTTTGTTCGGATTGAATCTGACCAGGAGCTAGGTGTGTTGTAGCGGAGCGCCCGACCACAATCTCTGTAACATCCATATCCTTCTTGGCACCGCCAAGTAAATGCAAGCCAACTTTGAGTGAGTCTTTGGCGACGTTGTATCTTTCACCAGCTGGTACGCAACAGATAAGTCCATCGATCAAATTCGGATAGAGAGAAGTAGCCTGCAAGGAAATACCGCCGCCCATTGATTCGCCGACTAAATATACTGGGCTGCCTGGGTGTTGTGCGCGGACAAATTTAAGGGCGCCTTCAACGTCTTTCAGCGCACCTGGAAAATCAATGTGTCCGTGAGCGCTCAAGTCGCCATCTTTATGGAATGAGCCAAATCCACGAATATCGACAGCATAAACACCAAAGCCCAATTGATTCATGCGCTGAGCAAAGGCAGTGAATGCGCCTTTGTGCAATCCCAATCCATGAATACAAACCAAATATGCTTTTGGCTTTTGCTTCTCATCAATCCAAGACATCATTGGCGTGACGCCTGCTTCCGGTTGTTTGGATTTTTCCTGCACCGGCGGTGGCAAGTCTTCTTTGTCCATTTCCATTAGCTGTGAATTGGCTGGACACAATGAAGTGAGCAGTGCGCAGCTAATTGAGAGTGCGAGATTCTTCATTTACCTGACCAAGAAACTAACTAGTTGTGTGTAGAGCTTCTGAATTGTCGCAGTGTCACGTGATGACAGAGGAGTCTTCACGCTTGCCGGTGGCAGTGAGCAGTACATAACATCTTGAGGCTTAGGACTGTGTCCGGCTAGACCAAGAGCATGACCAATTTGGTGCAGGCAAACAGCACGAACTTGATTTGGGCTGAGTGGTGAATCTGCGCTTGCACCCTTAGTTAGAATCGTAATTGCTGCGTGACTAATTTTCTTGCCACCCTGAATACTTGTATCGCCACCTTCAAGAGTAGAAGGTATTTTGGTTACATCATCTGTCCATGCGCATTCTATGTCAGCACCAGAGCCACTCTTTACCATTTGAAAACGTACTGATGGACAGGCTGTCTCCCACTGCTTGAAGCTATCGGCAAGGAAGCCAGCGTATTCAGGTTTGAAGCCTGGCGTGCCTGTGCCGGATCCAATGTAAACCTTGATGGTGCTCTTGTCAGATGGCCAGCGCGATGCGCCATCGTGACTTGCATAAGTGAAGTAATCGACAGAGCTTTGTCCTGCTGCTTCAGCCGCAGCTTGTTCTTTCAATTCTTTGTCTAGCTGTGACTTTATTCCCTGTACTTTTGCTACAAGCTTTTGATTAGGGAAACGTTGAACAAATTCGCCATACGTAGACACAGCTTCTTTGAGATTTCCTTCTACTAGAAATGTGCTCGCTAGATTGAGCCAAGCCGACGGACGCGAAGCATCAATTGATATTGCTTTCTTCAAGTGTGTCTCTGCGTCGTTAAACTGACCGAGTTGTGAGTAAGCCATTCCTATATTGGAATGTGCTGAGGCGAGGTCTGGGAAAATTGCCAGTGCATTTTTGAGAATTTGCACAGCCATCAAGAATTTCTCTTCGCGCATCAATTCAAATGCGTTATTCGCCAGTGTCATTGCCTTGAATTGCTCAGGTGTTATGAGCTTTCCACCTGCAAGATATTGCACTTTGCCCGGAGCTGCTGTGCCGGTAGGTGTGCTTGGCGGTGTCGGTTCTTTGACGACCGGTACCACTGGTGCTTTGGGAGCTTCAACAGGCTTTGTTATCTCAGGCTTTTTAACTGGAGCTGGTGCTGGAGTCTCCGGCTTTGCGGTAAGCAATTGGCCGGTAACTTTCAAAGTTGAAGTAGTCGGTGGTGGTGCTGGTGGAATTACAGGAGCTGCTGCCACGGGAGTTGTAGCTACTGGAGTCGCAGCAACTGGAGCTTTGGAGACAGGTGCTGCAACGACGGGCGTTGTGACCACAGGAGCCTGTGCAACAACCTGCACTGGTGCCGGCTTCTCTGAAATAACCGGAGCCGGTTTTCCTAACTTCTGGCAGATGTACTGCAAGTTGGCATTTGCTGCATCAAGTGCATTGGGCATATCTCCCGCTGCGCTCAATACGTCTACTGCACGTCTTGCATATGGTTCAGCTTCTGCAAACTTGCCGACGTACGCCAGACACGAAGCCATCGAATTCAATGCAGACCCATAATTTGAGCTGTTGGACCCACTTGTGTGTTCTTCAACACTAATGAGTTGCTTGTAGCACTCTTGCGCTGTTGCATAATCCGAATCAAGCATGGCATAAGTAGCCATCGCCGGAAGTATTGATGTCAGTCTGCTGTCGTTTGCGCCATATTGTTTTATCCAAATATTGCGTACACGTTTCAAAAGCAAAACAGCCATCTGGTGATTGCCTTGTTGCTCGTGCGCCGTAGCCAATCCTGCAACCGAATTGCCAACATCAACACTTAGAGGATCGCCTAATTTCTCTTGTACTTTCAACGCGCGTTCAAAATACTGCTGCGCTCCTGGCCAATCTTCCTGCTTGAGTCTTAATTCGCCAACTTCGTAATAGGTCTTTGCTAGACGTGGATCCGTCGTTTGAAACTTAGCAGTTAGCTTCAATGCTTCTGCAAGTTCACTTTGTGCCTCGGCATAATTGCCTTCTATTTCGGCTTTCTCGCCTGCCTTGAAGTGGCTTTCCCATTCCGCATCTTTAGCAAGCAAAGCATTGCTCGACAAAAGCATGAGCGAAAGTGCAACGGCAATACGACGACCCTGAAGCATGGTAGACCTCGAGTGAATTAACGAAGATCTTAATTGTATTGGGTTTAGCCAACCTCGATGATAAAAAGGTAATCAGAATGCAGTTCTCGGACATTCTGAGCTACGATGCACCAAGTCACTAGAGGAGATGAGCCATGCCCCATGTTGTTGTAAAACTTTGGCCGGGAAGATCAGAGGAAGTGAAAAAGCAGATTGCTGAGCGCATTTCCAAAGATATTTCGGAAATCATCAATAAGAGCGAAGACTCTGTTTCCGTCGCGATTGAAGAAATCAATAAAGACGACTGGGCAGAGAAGGTTTATAACGTGGAAATCAAGCCGAATATGGACAAGCTATACAAGAAGCCCGGCTATACAATGTGACAACAACTAATCGGACTATGAAAACCATAACGAATTCGCGACTGGGTGTGTGATCGTTAGAAGTAGGTGGAGCTTGACAAGCCTTTGCAAAAAGGCTATTATAGCCATATGAAAATAGCCTCAATATCCGAAACAAAGAATAACCTCAGCGCAATACTGGATTTAGTTCGTAATGGCGAAACTGTTCTCATCACTGATAGGAATAAGCCGGTGGCCAGAATAGAGCCGATTATTCCGGAGAAAGACGAGGACGAAGAGGCGCGCCTTCAACGTTTGGAGGCTGCTGGAATTATTAAACGCGCTAAAAAGGCGATGCCGAGTAAGTGGTTCTTTGAGGGGCCCTTACCGAAATTACCTCATGGTGTTAGTGCGGTTCAGTATCTTTTAGATGAAAGGGAAGAAGGCTATTGAACTTTTGGGATACTTCAGCAATCATGCCTTTGCTAGTTCATGAGAAGGCTTCAATAGCTGCTAGGAGAACTTACAAAAGTCGTGGATCTATGACTGTATGGTGGGCAAGCTCCATTGAATGCAGCTCGGGAATTTGCAGATTGGAGCGCGACGGCAAGTTTGAACATTCAGACGCGGCAGCAGCGTTTGAGTATCTTCAAGAGTTAGAGGTTAGTTGGCGAATAGTACAACCGTCAGAAGCAGTGAAGGATACGGCGGTTCGACTATTAAGAGTTCATCGTCTTTCAGCAGCAGATGCTATGCAGTTGGCTGCAGCGCTAATTGGTTGTGAGCAACGGCCGAAGTCATCCGACTTTGTATGCCTAGACAAAAGGCTCCTGGAAGCTGCTAGTCGCGAAGGCTTCCGTGCAGTGGTTTTTTAGTCTTGAAATTTGCAGATGCAATTTATGGTATTTCGCATTTAGCCGACAACACCGGGAATTAGCTCAATCGGTAAAAGATAAAAATGACTATCAAAGGAGAAGGCTTGCTTCAACAGTTTTATGCTGCCGTCACTTGCAAGAATCATTTGCGCTGACTTTGTTCTTTCAAAAACTGCAAGATCGATTTAATGTCTTCACCGGTCAAAGGACCTCCCGCTGCCATCAAAAATCCAGGCATGGACGCATGGGACTTGCTGCCGTAAGAAGTAATTTTTTCCATATAGCCATAAACTGCCGGATCAGCATAGTCTCGAGGAACAAGCGCCGGACCGACTGCTCCTTGCGCCTTGTTTCCATGACACATGGCGCAGTCGGCGCCATACAAGTCGCCGCCAGTTAGCCCGAGCCCGACCTGTACATGGCACACAGCACAACGACCTTCAAATATTTTTGCTCTCTGCTCATTACTCAAACCGGCATGCAGATTTTGGACGGTAACGGTCAGCTGAATTATCGATTTCGGAGATTTAGGATCGTTTGAGTAGACCTCAATATCCTTAGTTACTTTTCCCTGCTTCATTGCAGTGTCCATCATCACTTCAAGCGGAGCAGATGCGCCTGGCTCAATGTTTTTAATTTTCATACTCGGCACGGTACAACCGCAGCTAGATGACACGCGATCAATAGTTAGGGTTTTGCCACCACGATTTGTGACCGTAAAAGTATGGTGTACCTCAGTGCCTTCTTTTACTTCGCCCAGATCAAAAGCCCTCTCAGCAAAGTCAATTAGCGGGCGGTCCGAAACACTAGCTTCCTCTGCTTTACTGGGGAGTTTAATTAGAACTAGAGTTAATAACAGGAGGCTAATGCCAATAAGAGCGACTGTCCCTTTGTTTTGCAATTTTGCCTTGCAATAAGGTTTTCCGAACATGGCTGCCTCTCTGCTAAAGTACTGGTATTATGAAACCGCACTTGTGGTGAGAATGCAAGAATTTAATCGGCTGGGGTTAGTGAATATGCACAATTACTTAACTTTAGCAATTCTGCTGAGCATAACGGTTATCTGTAACGCTGATGCCGCCTGGTGCAAGGAGGTCCCTTCGGCTAACAGCAAGCCAGTCAACGCGCAACAGCAAAGTCCTGTCGAGCTGCATCTAATTTACTTTCGCATCGAAGGCACTCATTGCCCAATTTGCCTGGCACGGATGAATGGCTATATAAGAAATGCTGACGGAATAGAAATGTCCGAGGTTTCGTTTCATTTGCCGATAGAAGCAGTAGTTATTTATGACAGAAAGAAAATCAACATCAACTTGTTTTTCGATAACATTGCCAAAGTTGAAAACGTCAAATTCGTCGATGTACAAGATACAGTCATTTCGGAGCTTCCAAAGTTCATCCGCCCGCGACCGCATAAAATCGAGTCGCTGCTCAATCCTTACATCATGCCCTAGACGCCAATTGCTATTTCTTTGAATCCTTCAAAGACTGTTCTTGATTGGAAACGATGGTATCAAGCTTGGACTGATTGTCTAATATCTTATCCAGCTTTGCCAGGATCTTTTCCTGATTTTCAATTATCGTGCGCTCGTTGGCAATTATTGTGCCCTGATTACTAATCACTGTTGCTTGGTTGCATGAGTCTTTGTCATTGTGTCCGGCTTCACATGCAAATAAGGGACAATTCAAATTCGGCAAAATACAGGCGATAACCAATACCAGAATGCTCGACAGATGTCTTTTCACTCAATGATCTCCTTTGAAGTTGAAATGCACTAGCTCAGATTAATTGAGTTGAAAAGCACCATCTATTAATTGAGCTGATAGTAAATTATCCTCTATTATTAGAATGCAGATAATAGGGGAAGTTTATGAATTCTCAGAAGTTAGTTGATACCAACAAATCAAACGACAACTCCAAGAAAACGGCATATGTCGACATGAAAGTACGTGGCTCCTTCTTTCCAGGGAAAAGATCCAAGAATAAAAATTCGGCTGGCAAATGTTGTCACGGCAGCGGTGGTAATTGCAAATCAGCCTCTTAAAAAAGCATGACAATTACGCTAACGAACACCACTGCGCATGCTGCAGAATTGTCTGAGCTTTGGGAAAGAATTCAATCGTTTGAAATTGACGACCCCACTGCAGAAGAGCCCTTTTCTGCAGTATTGCGCGAAGAAATGGACTGGGACAACAACTTCATTGCCCTGGCTATCGAAGAATATAAGCGCTTTATGCTTCTGACAAAACTATATCCAGACAGAATGGTGCCATCGGTTCACGTTGACACTGTCTGGCATTTGCATCTTCTGTATACGCGCAATTACCACCTTTTTTGTAAAAACGCACTCTCCTCTGACTTCGTCCACCACGAGCCATCCAAGGGTGGCAACGAAGAAGATAGCTTTTTTGCCGGACTATATGATGATACTTTGAGCAGATACCAGGATGTCTTTGCACGGATACCGCCCGAGGAAATCTGGGGAAGCCGAACTTAATCACGATCACGGTGCAATATCACCTAACACGCCCAGAACTGGACGAAAGTGTTACCCGTGTGTCCGGAATGTTCTGTTAATTATGTGTCCGGGCCTGACAACTGAAAAATCGTTTTCGCATTTAGCCGACAACACCGGGGATTAGCTCAATCGATAAAAGATAAAAATGACTATCAAAGGAGAAGGCTTGCTTCAACTTTTTTCTTTGAATGACTGCAAGGCTTGTAGCATCGGTAAACGACAAGTCCTGGTCGTTGTACTTTTTCAAGATTGTCATTGCCTTATCTTCAATTTCACGTGTAATTGTAATAATTTCAAGCGATGATTCTTTCTGCTGCTCGGCTTGGCGAATTGTTTGTAAAAACTTTATAGCTTGATCGTAGCCCAGGTGGTAACGCAACCAGGTATAGGTTTCATCGATCACGAAATTAGAAGTTATGAGAGGAAGCCTTTGGTTCAAAATTAACGAGAACTGCCTGACGGCTATTTGGTGGTATTTGTCTTTTTGATCGGCGAAAGCGCAAAACGCTCCCGTATCAACAAAAATCATCAGACACCGTAGATGGTTTTGTCGTGATCGGCAGCTCCTGCCGATCCACTTTTGCTGGAGCCAATTCCAGCTAAGGCGCTCAGCGGGTGATTACTTGGCAGTGCATCTAAAGCAAGGAAATATGCGTCGAGTGCCTGCCTGATGATATCGGCCTCGGAGGTGCCGACTTCTTCGGATAACTCTGCCAGCCGCTGATCTTGCCAGGTATTTAAATAAATCTGCTTGCGAATCATTTGCATTGGTGGCTTCCTCAATGACAATTATATGATGGGCGATGTATAAATGTCAAGATAATGATGTATATAATTGCAAAATGTGGTGTATAAGAATCTCGGCAGAAAGCGTAACCGATGTCTCCGGAACGTTCTGCTAACTATGAGTCCGAGTCGGACAATTAGTTACAGCCCTATTTTTTTGAGTTAGGCCCTGGGCGCCCCACGAGCGGAGGCATCCACGTGGTCGTGTGACGGCTTTGTGTCCCCGACAAAATTCTCCAAAAAAATTTGAATTTTGTAATACCGGACATGCCCAAAGGTGATATGACAACATATTCCTTCGGTATCCCTCGTATTACCCCACAGGGCCAAGTTGGTCCGCAAATGGACATGAAATGACGAAGAGATACCCGTCCTTTATATTGAGTTTGCTTTTTCTTTCAATCGACTTTTCCCAGTGCTCAGGTATAGCCTTGGCTGAGACTACCAGTGCGCCTGCTCCCACGTTGAGAGGAGAGCACGGTGCTTCTACTGGCATGACTGGAATTGTGCCTCAAACGGATGCTCTTCCCGGCGAAATTAAGACTGAGTTCAAAGTAGTAGATTCTGCGGCTATTGATGTTGATATTACCGCCATCAGAGATACCAGCGCGGGTGCCAAGAATGACATCAACGGAAAAGTTAGAGCCAAATATATTCCAGTCAGAATAAGCATCATCAACAAATCTGGGAAGCTTCTTCAAATCCCTAAAGATGGAATTTATTTCGTTGATTCTAAGGGAGAAAAGATCCCTGTGCCTTCGGAGGCAGAAATTTATAAGAGTGTGAAACGCAATGGAATTCTTAGAGCCCTTGCCTGGGGAATTCCGATTGGAGTTATTTCCTTTGGCTTTTTGGCTGTTCCAGCATTCGCGTATTCTGGTGCCCACACCAAAGTCACCAATGGCTCACTTAAAGCGAATATTGCGGAGCACAGCTTCCGTGGTGGACATTTGGGCCCAGAGAGTTCGATCTCGAAGATAGTTTTTATTCCCAAGAAGAATGGAGATATTGGACAAATTGCTCTGAGTCGCGTCATCAATGAAGAAGACGAAACCATGACTCAGAAGGTAATTGGCATTGAAACGACTTGTGATATGACAGGAGAGAAAAAACCGTGCAACAAAATCGCAAAGCGATAGTTCTGATTGCAGCCTTCACCTATGGTGTGTTGGCTCCGCTTCAGGTTCTGGCTGATCCTATTAAACTGGAAGAAGGCGCTCCGGTTAGACTTAAGCTTCTAGATTCAATTTCCTCTGGTACGAATCACGAGGGAGATAGCGTTAGCTTCCGAGTCATTGATGATGTGACGGCTTCTGATGGTAAAACTGTTTTGATCAAGTCCGGCGCTCCAGCTTGGGGCATGGTTTCAAAGCTCGAGGGCAGAGGATGCCTTGGTGAGAAGGGACAGCTTTCGTTGGTAGTGGAAGGAGCTAAGTCGATTGACGGCAAAAAGATCCCGTTGAGAGCTGCTGTAAATCGTGAAGGCAAAGGTCAACTTGGACCTGTTATTGCCCTGAGCGTGGTTATCTGTCCGCTCTTTTTGTTGATGCGTGGCAAAGACGCTACTATCCCGGCTGGCACTCAAATTAGTGCGTATGTGGATCGTGACTCGCTAGTGGAAGCTACACCGGCACCGGGTATAAGTCCGGCTGTTGCAGCTGTCGGTGCTGTAAATATTGCCACCTCTGAGCAACCACTGCCAACAAAATCTGTTACTCAATCAGATGCTCCAGTTTCCTTGGCGAATGCAGCCAATGATATACCTGAGGCTTCAGAAGCACTGGAAAAACTCTATAACTCTGGTCTCCTCAGTAAGAAAGAATATGAAACCAAAAAGAAGACGTTGACCAAGAAGAGCATCGCTTTGAAAAAGTAATTGAGACATCAAAGCCTGGCTACACGCTGTGAAATAAGGGATGTCCTATCAGTCCGAATGAACGAACATCCAACCTGTTCCTAAGAACGTCCCCTCAAGCGTTCGATTTGCTTCAGCGTTTCTTCCCGCTGAAATTTGGCGCTTCCATGCCTTGGATCAATTCGTAGTGCTACGTCGTAACAACGCAAGGCTTCCGAATACTGTCCGAGATCATAGTAAGCATGCATCGGCTTATCCGAGTTTACGAAGGATTGTTGAAAGTCCTAATAAGTGGCTCTCAGGGTTTCCCGTGATAGGTAGGGTCAATCCGCCTTAATCCTGCAACGATCCAATGTGATGCTAGTTATTTTTGAGCAATTCGATTTCTGTCCGCTTCAATGGCTTCAACTAGATTCTTGACCAATTTGTCGGCAACATTAGAACTACTGTTGAGAGGCATCAAAATTCTACTCCTAATATCATCCGACCAAAATATCTGCTTACCCTTTCCGGTCAGGTGTACCACTAAAGATGCAGAAGTTCGCGTGCCTCCGTTTAAACCAGAGCCAGAGCCGTATAAATACATTTGATGCCTGACTTCCGCAGCCCCGCTCAAAATAGCATCTGCATCGTCTGGCGACTCGACAACAGTTATGATCGTTGACTTGACTAATTTACTAATT
This sequence comes from Candidatus Obscuribacterales bacterium, assembly GCA_019744775.1. Taxonomy (NCBI): domain Bacteria; kingdom Bacillati; phylum Candidatus Melainabacteria; order Candidatus Obscuribacterales; species Candidatus Obscuribacterales bacterium. Next base: position 811,776 of record JAIETZ010000001.1, on the reverse strand, counting down.
ACCTTCTGCCTAATCAGCTCTGAGCCATCAGCGGTGCCGAGTGGTGAGATAAAAATCTTTTTGATGTCGCCTAGTCTTTGAATGGGCATATCTTTTGACAAGATAGACATCTCCGCCAAGGGTTCCACCAAACCACTTTTTTTAGCGTCGACCGATTGCTGATGATTTAGAAGTTGCGGCTCGGAAGATTGCTGTTGTGCCCCAGCAGGTATTGCGAAAAGCACCAATGAAACTAGCCCTAGAAATTGTCTGTTCACTTATCGTGTCCTCATCGAAATGACGCATGTTTGATACCTGCGACAAATGCCCGGTATTCATGTCCGCTTGGACCCCCTTGAATTCCGGGCTAAGTAAACCATAGAGGAGCCTATCCAGATATTAGTTGGAGTTTATAGGCGTCCGAAACCCACAGATCGGGGACAATGTTGATTAGGCTATGGTGTTAACGGCTCTAAAAAATCGCTGCATTTTGGCTCGGTTATTGTTGTGTCTTTGTGCTGACACAGGAGAGTGTCTGCACACAGGCACCGGACGGGATAGCCGGATTCGTCTTGTCGTAGAACTTTGGCAATGGCGATTTGAGTCAAAACACAGCAGTTTCTCAAGACTGATTACAGTCTCTTTGACCTACAGTATAGACACTATTGTTTTGTGCTCAGTCCGTTATCGATAACCCATGCTAGGATTGCCGCCTCCGCAAAGCTCATAAAGGTTCCGAGAATTTCCCCTCGGAAATGTTTGATGATGCTGTCGGCTTCCTTGTTGTTCGGAGACAATCCTAAGCTTTTTAGAAAAGCTAGCCAAATCATATGATCGGCAATAAAGTATCTTGACTCGTCTGTATTATCTGATCTGCGGAGAAGATTTAGATTGCTTGGTTCTTGCTCCTTGAAGCGACTCCAGAGCTTGACCAAAATTCCAATTGCTTCTTTGGTTGGGAGCGACTCGTCCTTGTGATTGTAGTGAAAGCCGAATGTGTCTCGAAATTTCATTAGCCGTTGATAAATAGGAATGTCTAGAAGCCTCCTTAGGTGTTCGAACTGTTCTTTCAATTCGGTGTGCGTGCAGATCCAGTCATATTCCGGAGTTGTCGCTTCGGGCTTTGGCTTGATCATGTAAATAAACGCTTTGCACGCCTCTACGAGATGCGAGTGTTGCAGTCGCATTAGATAGAGCTTCAGTGGGAGTTTGATGTCTTCTGATAGGCTGGTTGACTCGTCAACGGCATCGCATAGCTGAATGGTTGATAGCAAGTCATTAAGTGTCCGCAGCATTCTGAGGAAATAGTCGTGATGCGGTGCTTTCTCCGCCTTTTGTAAATCGAGCCGCAATTCAATCACTTCAATTGCTCCTTGTGTTGAACACGATTTTTACTGCCATTTTATCGTTTTGCTGGAATAGCACCGCCTAGTCTTAAGTGGGATTACTGGAAATTTCAAAATACCTTTTGCACCTAATAGGCACCGTCAAAAATGAGGGTTTCAGACAAAAGCCCGAAACCCTCATTAAAAAATGGAGCCGACAGTGGGAATTGAACCCACGACCTACGGTTTACGAAACCGTTGCTCTACCCCTGAGCTACGTCGGCATATATTGAATTCTATAGCGTATGTGCCAAGAAGGTCTACCCGCATTGTCATGAGTTGCTTCAGGAGTTGTGAATGGTCCCAAGCCGTGTATTCTCGCAAGCTGTTCGCTTGACATAGCATCTCTAGCATGTTACGCTACGCGTATGATGATCAAGAGCTTTCGCAATCGAGAGACGGAAGAGCTTGCAAATAACAGGTACGTCAAACAATTTGATGGTATCAAGGATTCAGCGCGAAAGAAGTTGGAGATCTTAAAAGCGGCCAAAGGCTTAGAGGATTTGGCTGCGGTCCCTGGAAACAGGCTGGAGGCTTTGACTGGCAAGAGAATTGGACAATACAGTTTTTACTGTTGAAAGTGATGGATTTGCAGATGTCGAAATTACGGACTACCACTAAATACAAAGATGGTGACTCGCTTCCCCCAATCCACCCTGGTGAGATATTAAAGAGTGAGTTTATGGAGCCATTGAATCTGAGCGCAACACAACTGGCGCTGCACATGGGAATTCCTCTGAGCAGGATCATTATGATAGTAGGCGGCAAACGTAATTTAACTGCTGATACCGCCTTTAGATTGGCAAAAGTATTTAAAACCACTCCGGACTTTTGGTTGAATTTACAATCGCAATATGAAGTGTCCATGCTGGCTTATTCAGGTGCTGCTGAGAAGATTTGTCTGGAAGTGAGAGAAATCGAAAGCCTGGGCGGACTCCATCGTCGGGACTAGCAAAACCTTGGCAATTTCAACTATTTCTAATGTCATCTCCGCAGGTTTGCCGTGCTGGTCTTTTTGTTAGGAAGTATCAGACCAGATCAAATATAATAGACAAGCTTTACCTACAAAATTAGGCGTTGCCCGGCGGGCGCGCCCAGAACGCGTAGTAGATTTACAGGGAGAATCAAAGTGCAGCCAGTCAAGCTCAAAGTAAAGAAGTTACCTAATTGCAAGGATGTTCCGCGTTATGCAACTGCCGGTTCAGCGGGAATGGATTTGACTGCCGGTATTAGCGAACCAATTATTTTAGAGCCGGGCAAGCGCACAGGAATTCCGACAGGAATAACGATTGAAATTCCGCCTGGCTATGAAGGGCAAGTAAGACCGCGCTCAGGATTAGCAGCAAAAGCTGGAATTAGTTTGACCAACTGTGTCGGCACAATTGATAGTGATTATCGTGGTGAAGTTACTGTGTTGGCTATCAATCACGGTGATGAAGCTTACACATTCCAACCAGGTGAAAGAATTGCGCAATTGCTAATTACGCCTGTACCGCGCGTTGAAGTAATTGAAGTTGATGAATTGGATGCAGGCGGACAGCGTGGAGCTGGTGGCTTCGGGTCTACCGGCAAAGATATGTTTGCTGCAGGAATTAGCTCAGGAGTTAACTAATGGCTAAAATCAAAGTTGCTATCGCTGGTATCAATGGACGATTTGGTCGTGCGACTGCCAAGGCAATGCTTGCCGACAAAGACTTGGAATTAATCGGTGGCTTTGGTAGACCTGGCGCAAGTTATGCCGGCACAGACATCGGTGAATTGATTGGCGAAGGCAAGACAGGAATTCTCGTTGGCGAAAGTTTCCTCGACATGCTGGACTTCAATAAGCCGGATGTTGTTCTTGATTTTACTGAAGCTGAAGCGTCAGTTGAAATAGCGAAGCTCGCGCTCGAGCGTGGCGTGCGTCCTGTCGTCGGTACATCAGGTGTTGATCCGGAAGCAGTTAAGTTGCTGCAAGAGACAGCTAATAAAGCAAAGATGGGCGGCATGGTTGTTCCTAACTTTTCTTTGGGCGCTGTGTTGATGATGGAATTTGCCAAGCAAGCAGCAAAGTTCTTCCCGCATGTGGAAGTTGTTGAGATGCACAACACGGGCAAGAAAGATGCGCCATCGGGTACAGCGATGTTTACGGCTCGTAAGCTTGCTGAAGTAAGTAATAAGTTCAATCCGCCGACAGACGAGAAAGAGCTTCTTGATGGAGCTCGTGGTGGTAGACATTCATCAGGCGTGCATGTGCACTCATTGCGTTTGCCGGGACTTATTTCACACCAGGAAGTTATCTTCGGTGCTGAAGGTGAGCTTTTGACTATTCGTCATGACGGCATGAATACCGAATGCTACATTCGCGGAATTCTGCTTGCTTGTAAGGAAGTGATGAAACTGGATCATCTCGAAGTTGGTCTGGAAAATGTGCTTATGGGAGACAAACAACCTTCATCAGTTTGTTAGTTTGAAAGGAATCGAAATTGAGTAAGCCAATAAATGTTGCAATTCTCGGTGCCACCGGTAGAGTGGGCGCTGAGCTTCTGGCGGTTTTGGAAGAAAGAAATTTTCCAGTCGGTGAATTGCGTTTGTTGGCTAGTTCACGTTCAAAAGAAGCAAGCCTGACATTCAAAGGCGTGTCTTATCCGGTGCAGGAAGCAACTCCTGAGTCGTTCAAAGGCATAGACATTGTTCTTGCCTCTGCAGGCGAAGAAATAAGCAAGCGCTTGGCTCCGGCTGCCGTAGCTGCTGGTGCATGCGTTATCGACAACTCAAATGCTTTTCGTATGGATGCGGAAGTTCCATTGGTTGTGCCGGAAGTAAATGCTAAGGCGTTGCACAAGCACAAAGGCATTATTGCTAATCCTAATTGCTCGACAGCGCAGTTGGTTGTTGTGTTGAAGCCATTGCATGAAGCTGCCGGATTGAAGAGAGTGATTGTTACTACTTATCAATCGGTAAGTGGAGCAGGAAAAGAAGCAATTGATGAGCTTGAGCATCAGACGCGTGCAATCATGAATAACGAAGATTACACGCCTTCTGTATTCCAACATCAGATTGCCTTCAACTTAATTCCGCAGATCGATAAGTTTCTCGATAACGGCTATACCAAAGAAGAGATGAAGTTGGTAAATGAAAGCCGCAAAATGCTTGATTTGCCGGAGCTGCCGATTACAGCTACTGCGGTGCGTGTGCCTGTCGTGATTGGACATAGCGAATCAGTAACAATTGATTTTGAAAAGCCATTGTCACCTGTCGAGGCTAGACAAATTCTTGCTTCTAGCCCGGCAGTTGAAGTGTGGGATAGTCCAAGTGAAGGAATTTATCCAACACCAGTGGAAGCAGCTGGTGCTGATCCTGTTTATGTCGGACGTATTCGCCATGACACCTCGTCGCCCAATGGCATAAATCTTTGGGTGGTTGCCGACAATTTGCGTATCGGTGCTGCACTTAATGCCGTCCGTATTGCTGAGTATCTAGTTAAACATAACTTGCTTAAACAGCAAGTGACCACATAAGTCTGGAGGAAGAAGCAACCATGATTGGAGTTAATTCGCCTGTGTTTGGAAAAGTAGTGACAGCAATGGTCACGCCTTTCAAGGACGATATGTCGATCGACTATAAGGCAGTCACAGCCATTGTCGAACACTTGATCAAGAATGGCACGACATCCATTGTGGTTGCCGGGACAACCGGCGAAAGCCCAACCTTGGAGCATGAAGAGAAGCGCAATTTGTTGCGTGTAGTTGTCGCTGCCGCTGCTCGCAAGGCTAAAGTCATTGCCGGGGCCGGATCAAATTCTACGACGCAGACTATTGAGAATTGTAAGTGGGCTCAGGATATTGGTGCTGATGGATTATTGCTTGTGGCTCCTTATTACAATAAGCCTAGCCAACAGGGACTCTTGGCTCACTTTGAGACTGTAATGAAATCAGTAGAAGTGCCGACAATGCTATACAACATTCCGGGCAGAACGGGCGTCAACATCAATGTCGATACAGTAGTTGAAATTGCTAGTCGTTGCCCGCATGTTCATGCGCTGAAGGATTCAACAGGAAGTGTTGATCAAGCAGCTGAAATTGCTGGTAAGATTCGCGAAGATTTTCGCATCTACTCTGGTGATGACTATTTGACGTTGCCGTTTCTTTCAGCTGGTGCTTGTGGTGTAGTAAGTGTTGCGAGTCATGTTGTGGGCAAGCCGATTGCAAAAATGATCGATGCCTTCTTCACAGGCGATCACGCAAAGGCAAGGCTTTTCCATTACGATTACCTGCCGCTGTTCAAAGCGCTTTTCTTGTCGCCTAATCCGGCTTGCGTTAAGTATGTTCTCTCGAAGATGGGACTCTGTCAGCCACACTTGAGACTGCCATTGGTCGGTCCGGAGAAGAGCCACATGGAAATTCTCGATAAGCTTATGGCAGAATTGAAGCTTGAAACGACATCGGTTGCCGGTGTTGTACAAAATGAGGTGTTTGGTGTCAGTAGATAAGTCACGCCAAAAGACCGAAGGAAATAAGCCCTTAGGTGGACTGAAAATCATTCCTTTGGGTGGACTCGGCGAAATCGGCAAAAACACAATGGTCATTGAATATGGCGATGACATTATGCTTGCCGATGCTGGACTGGCGTTTCCTTCTGATGATATGTTGGGTGTTGATCTTGTTTTGCCTGGGCTGGATTATTTAAGAGAAAATCAGCACAAGATAAAAGGGCTGGCTATCACACACGGACATGAAGACCACATAGGTGGTGTTCCGTTTATGCTCAGGGACATAACTGTGCCTGTTATTTATGGACCGGCGTTGGCGCTTGGGTTGCTGGAAGGCAAATTAAGTGAAATTGGTCTACAGGATCGCACAACGCTTACGAAAGTACATCCGCGTCAGGTAGTTCAAATAGGATGTTTCAGAGTTAAGTTCATTCGTTGCACTCACTCAATTGCTGATTCATTTAGCCTAATTATTGAGACACCTGTTGGGACAGTAGTGCATACAGGTGACTTCAAGTTTGACTTCACCCCAGTAGATGGTGAGCTCTATGACATTGCCAGTTTGACGGCTGCTAGTGAGGATGGAATTCTTGCTCTGTTATCAGATAGCACCAACACCGAACGCGAAGGATATACACCATCAGAGCGCACTGTTTGGAGAAAATTAGACGAAGTATTTGCCAATGCACAAAAGCGAATCATCGTCACTACTTTTGCCAGCAACGTGCATCGTGTAAAACAGATATTGCAGGCAGCTGTCAAATACGATCGTAAAGTAGCGGTATTGGGACGTTCAATGCTCAATCTTGCTGCGATATCGAGAGAACTTGGATATATGACTTTCCCGGATGGACTACTAGTCCCAGTGGAAGAAGTAAATAAGATGCCGCCGGACAAAGTGGTGATTCTCACCACAGGCAGTCAGGGTGAGCCGATGTCGGCGCTGACACGCATCGCCAATAATGCGCACAAGCAAATACAAATTGTTTCTGGCGATACAGTAATTATTTCTGCTACGCCGATTCCGGGTAATGAAAGATCAATCGCTAACACTATTAATGCTTTGTCAGTGCGCGGAGCTAATGTAATTTACGGACGAGATGCGGGCATTCACGTTTCTGGACACGCCTGCCGTGAAGAGCAGAAATTGATGATTAATTTGTGCAAGCCGAAGTATTTCATTCCTGTGCACGGCGAATACAGAATGCTAGTCAAACACGGAGAGCTCGCTGTTGAGTGTGGTGTTAAGCCAGAAAATGTCTTCATTATCGATAACGGCGACGTTGTAGAACTCACCAAAGATAAAGGACAGATACTGCCGCCAGTTAAAGCGGGTGTGATTCTGGTTGACTCGTCGCGCGCCTGGGAAATTGATGAGACTATCCTTGAAGAAAGACGCCACTTGGCTGAAGACGGTATGGTTGTAGTTGCACTCACTCTTGATCACAAGAAGAATGTGCTTGCTGGACCAGATGTAGCCATGCGCGGACTAAATTTGCCTGGCGGTGTTACGCCAGATGACTTGGTCGAGCGAGTCAAGCATGAAATATTGAACAGTCTCAAGGATAAAGCCGTAGTTGGATCCTTGGCTGATGGTGAGCTCAAGACTTACATCAAGGAAGTATTGCAAGGGCATTTTGCCGATAAAGTTAAATCCAATCCGCTAGTACAAGTGGTATTACAGGAAGTCGCTGCTGCTAAAGCAAAGTCTTTATCTAAGTAGACTAGGTATTTTCTATGACATGGCGGGAACTATCGCCCAAGCAATTCAATGAGCTGAAAGATGCGCTAGTAATTGACGTCCGCTCGCCTTGCGAATATGAGGAAGAGCGTATTCTCAGTGCAGTGAATGTTCCTCTTCTGTCTGATATGGAGCGCGCGCAAGTTGGCATGCTGTATAAGGCTGAGGGTGAGCTACCTGCTAAAAGACTGGCGCTGAAGTTTATATCGCCCAAAATTCCTGAGATTGTCGATAGGATTTTTGGGATGCGCAAGCATGGACAGCCATTGGTTGTTCATTGCTGGCGTGGTGGATTGCGTAGCGAAGCGGTGGCAAGTTTTCTCAGTGTTGTCGGTCTAGACTGCTTTCGCCTGACAGGTGGCTACAAAGCCTGGCGTAAGGAAGTCATTGAATTTCTAGAATCTGGCGACTGGACTTTTAATGCTGTTGTTCTGCAAGGGCTTACAGGTACTGGCAAGACGGAAATTCTCAATGAGCTGGAAGAACTGGGAATGCAAGTGCTGGATTTGGAAGGACTTGCTAATCATCGTGGTTCTGCTTTTGGTGGCATTGGTCTGGGTAAGCAACCAACTCAGAAAAATTTCGAAGCGGCAATTTACGACCGACTGAAAGCAGTTAAAGGTGGGGTTGTTTTCCTGGAAGCAGAAGGGCGTAAGATTGGTAATCTCAATCTACCTAAACGCTTGCTTGACTGTATTAGTTCTCAGCCAAAAGTTTTGATAACCGGTTCGATAGAAACCAGAACGGCGCGTCTGGTGCAAGAATATGCGCAGCAAACGGACGTAGCACGACAACATGCACTCAATTCGTTGAATAGGCTTAGAGAACGTCTAGGGGGACAGACAATAGCAGAACTTCGCGAATTGGCCGAGGAAGGTAAATTGAACCAAGTTGCCGAGCGTCTGCTCGTTGCGTATTACGATCCTCTCTATAGTAGGCAAATTGCGGAAATGGCTCCATACGCTGTTACTATTTCGGGGGATGATCCAGCGGCAGCTGCCAGTCAAATATGCCAGTCCGTTGCAAGCGAACTAGGAGTTTCCGGATGTTAGAGGACAGGCTAGCGGTCTTAGAGCAAGAACTCGGGCAGATTCGGGAGCGAAACCTGCGGGTTGAGGCGGACAAAGCCTGGGAAGTTTGCCTGTATAGGCGAGTCGTCATCAGCATGCTGACCTACTTGATAACAGGGTTCATGTTTGCCGCTATTGGGGATCCGAAGTGTTGGATTGATGCCCTAATTCCCGTGGCGGGCTATGTTTTATCAGCTCAATCTCTGCCAATCGTCAAGCAATGGTGGCTCGAAAAACACTATCGGAAGTGACCAACTAAGGGTGGTGTACAAAAAAGAACTTCCCCCGAAAGACACGGAGGAAGCACTTATTGTGGTGGATTAGGTAAGGAGGAAACAACGCACCAGGCAGGGAAAACCCGCCTCATGCCTTGTATTTAAATGATAGCAGCGCGACAACTTCGTGGGAGTTAAAAAACTTGAAGTGCCTGACCGCAAAGCGCCAAAGATCGTCAGATGAAATATCCTTAAGCTACTGGCTTCCCGGGCGCATGCAATGCGCCCCTACGAAAGACCAAAAAATAGGCATGCAATGAGCCCCTACGAAAGACCAAAAAATAGGCATGCAATGAGCCCCTACGAAAGACCAAAAAATAGGCATGCAATGCGGAAAATTGGGAAAAGGGGCAAATAAAAAGACGCCCCTACATTTGTGAGGGCGCCCTTTTGAGTTGGTTGAATTTGTTAGGAGTTGAAGCCGTTGAATTTGGACTTGTCGAATACCGAGCCTTCTGGGAAGAGGTAGTCGAGCGGTCCGCCCCTTCCAGCGGTTTCGACTGGCTCAGCCGGTCCGATTATCCGCATATTGCTTGGGCAGAAGAGGTAAACGTTGTCGTTTAATTTGTGGAAGTCGCCATCAATAGCAGCCGAAGCGCCGGAGACGAAGTCCACCAAGCGATCTGCGTCAGCCTTTCGCATGTTTTCCAGCGAAATGGTGGCAGATGCCCGTGCGCGTAGGCAATCTACTATATTGAGGGCTTCTTCGAAGGTTACGGGACTGAACATGGAAATCTGAGCACCGAGCCTATCCGGCGTCGCTTGATGTGCCACCATGGACATTTGCGGTACTCTGCGTTCCTGTAGCACTGGAAAGAGATCTACTTCTTTCTTTGTAGTGCGGGCTCCTGGCGTTGGTTCTTTATATTCTTGAGTCATAGTTTTCGTCTGCCATCCAAAGAGATTCACCGAGTACCCCCAATTCTATATACTTTTTGTCAATGCGCAAGTAGTAAGTGGTATCACAAGGCTATACAGGCTAGCATATCTTTTCGATATGGTGCCTCAATATCAGACGCGCTCAAATATGATGGAAGCAAGAGCGTCTGCCAGTGCCAAATCTTCGGGTTGCGTGATTTTAAAATTGTGTGGTGAGCCTTGGACTATGACTACTTTATGTCCGGCTTGCTCCAGAATGGCCGCATCGTCTGTTACGGAAAGCCCCTCTTGTCGAGCTTTCTCGTGGGCTTTCATTATCCAGTCAAAGCGAGCTGCTTGGGGAGTTTGCACCAGTACTAATGAATTCCGGTCTAGCGTTTCCACAATGACACCATCGACAACCTTTTTGACGGTATCACTGGCGGTGACACCAATTGTGCAGGCACCATACTTCCGTACGCTATCTAAAGTGTCGGATATAATTTGCGCTGTCAAAAATGGGCGCGCTGCATCGTGAATCAATACAAAGTCCGGATTGCTCTTTGAAAGAGCAGTTAAGCTCAGACGAACTGATTCTTGCCTTGTCGCTCCTCCGGCGATGACTGTGACGTCTTTGCTGCAAGGAAGATTAGCGATAGCTTCGCGAATGGTATCAACCATTTCGGGTAAGGTAGCTACTACTATCTGGTCAATTTCTGTGTGGTTAGCAAATGCCAAAAACGGCCACGCCCATACAGGATACTTTCCTATAGAGAGAAATTGCTTGGGCGACTTATCCCCAGGTCTTGCGCAACGGGCACCAATTCCGGCAGCTAATAGAATTGCCGCGGGCATTAGACGATGAAGTCGCCTGTTGAATGTGAGACGCTATCGGGAGCTGCTGAGTGAGGGCTGAATGGCTCATCCATTTCTACCGGTTGGTGGGAAAAGGTTTTCTCGCTGTCTTCAGCTACCTCTTCAGTTTCCTCTTCCTCGTCCTCATCATCGTAATCTTCGTCGTCATCATCCGAATCGTCATCGTCATCTTCGGAGTCTGACTCGTCTTTTGCAGCTACTTCGCTAACGACGTCTTCTTCTTCCTCGTCTTCATCAGACTCATCATCATCTTCATCGTCGTCATCTTCTGATTCGTCTTCATCTTCGTCGTCAGATTCATCATCATCCGAATCTTCACTAGCTTCGACTTCTTCAGCGACTGCAATTGCTTCTGTTGTGGCTGCTGCTGTTACTTCCTCTGAAGTCTCGGCTGCAACTTCTGTAGTAGCTTCCATTGATTCAGATGATGCTTCAGGTGCAAAGTCTACGCTTTCAGATGTTTCAGTCTGTGCGATAGTTTCTGTCTGAGCTACTTCACCTTCAACAGGAGCAGAGGCACCTTCACCAGCAATGCTTTGAGCCAAGAGAAGCAGTTGTTGTGCTTCTTCTTCGCTAAAGCCTTCAGCTTCACCCTCACCTGACTCACCTTCCGGTGTTTCCGGCTTATCTTGCTTGCGCAGCATTTGACGCAATGATTTTGCATCTTTAGTGAGGCGGAAATACTCTTGGAATTTCTTGGTTGTCGTCAATATTGGTGAGCGACCGCCTTGGTTCTCATCTTTGTTGATGAGTTCTTTCTCGAGCAATTCTTTGATGTGATCGTAAGCACCGGCACCACGAATCTTGATGATGTCTGATTGTGGGATGGGTTGCTTGATGGCGATTGCCGAAAGCGTTCTTATGTGCGCAGCCGACATTTCTACTGGTAAGAATTCATCGATGATGGAAGCAAACTCGTCCTTCACTTGAATGATGTAGCCGTCATCTGCGGCAATCTCAAGTCCGCTTGAGCGGGCTTCATAGTCTTGAACCAATTCGATTAATGCCTGACGTACAAGTTGTACGTCGACATTGACGATTTTGGCAATTGCGGCTGCCCTGATCGGTTTGTCCGTCAGGAATAGCACTGCTTCAACTCTAGCCTTTAAACTCATTTATTTATGCCTATGCCTCTAATGCCTCTGGTTGGGCCTCTCCATCATTGTCAGCGGACGATTGACGTTCGCCGGGACGAACCAAAAATAGCGGTCCGTAAAACTGTTCTTGCTCAAGGGTAATTTTACCTGCGTTTGAGAGAAATAGCACAGCTAAAAACGCATCTACCCAATCGCCTCTCTCTCCCATTGCTCTTATCAAGTGAACTAAGGGCAAGGTATCTTCCGAAATGAAATGCTTGACCAAGATTTGCTCAATACGAGCAATGACAACCTCGATATCTTCATCGTGAGCGAGCTCCAAGATATCGTCAAAGTCATTGACCTCGTGCTGTCCTTCTAGATCAATGGCAGGTTTGCGTTCTTTGGTGGCACGCGCTTTTTCGATATGTTCAGCTTCACGCAGTGCTTCAATAAGTTGTTCGAGTGTGACCTTTCTCTGGCGCATTTGCTTGTTGTTGGCACGTCTCACAAGCGCTTTTTCGAGGTCTGCCAGGGTAATCTGACGGGCAACCGGTTGGTTGTTTGCGTCGTAGATTATGCCGCCTTCTTCGTCGAAATCAAGGAAGTCATCGCCGCCGGACAAATCATCGAGATTGTCGACTAGCAAAGCCTCTGCTTTCATTCTCAAAAGAACTGAAGCATGGAAAAGGGTCTTGCCGCTTTGGCGCAAGTTTTCTTTCGGTGCGGCAGCAATGGCGCGCAAAAACTTGTCGGTGACATCAATAATATCGATGTTCTTTGGATCAATTTCACCTTTGGCAGCCATCTCAACTAGAAGCTCAATACCGCCTACGGCTGCATAGCCTTTGCTCGGTGCTTCTACAGTTGGAGTTTGAAATTCGCCTTGAGTTATCTCAGGACCGATTGGTGGAAGACCTTCCTCGGGAAACCCTGTTGGATATGCTTCGACCATAATTAAACACCTGCCCCAACCACTTCTTCCGCTTGTTCTTCATCAGGCAGTTGAATTTCTTGGATACCGACCACGCGTGAGAAGCCATCGGCTCTCAAGGATACGCCAACAGCGTGGTTGGAATTTTCAATCATTGGACGGCGCAAACTTACTACAACAAACTGAGCTTGTTCTGATTGACGCTTGACCATGCGGGCAAGGCGCTCAGCGTTGGAACCATCAAGCATCATGTCGACTTCATCAAATGCGTAGAACGGAGCCGGAGCATAACGCTGGAAGGCAAACACAAATGACAAAGCTGTCAGTGACTTCTCACCACCGGATAGAGCCTCGATGCGTTGCATCTTCTTCTCACGTGGTTGAGCACGGATAATGAGACCGCCTTCGAATGGTCTTTCCGGATTTTCCAGCTCGAGGCGACCGCTACCGTGAGAGAGTTCGTGGAAGATTTCTTGGAAGTTGGCGTTAATGGCATCGAATGATTCCATAAATGTGCGCTTCTTCAATTCGTCGTAGCCGGCAATGCGCTGGAGAATTTCGTCTTTCTCGGTGGTCAACGTAAGCAGGTTCTCTTCCATTTCCTGCTGGCGCTGTCTGGTTAAGTCGTACTCTTCCAAAGCCTTCATGTTTACAGGCTCGAGGGCGCGCATGCGCTTTTCCAACCTGTCGGACTGCATCTTCAGTTGTTCAACAGTACCGGCAGATGGTGGCTCGTAATCAGGTTGTTCGGCAAGCAATTGCTCGAGTTCGACTTTCAGAACAGTTAATTGCTCGGTCAAAGCACCGTGCGATAGTTTGCACTTCTGGCGCTCTTCTTCCAAGTGGAGTAAGTCTTGCTCTATTTTGGTCTTTTCAATCTCGCAGCCAGTGACCTTTTCATAGATCTGGTCTTTGAGTTCGCGTAGCTGAGTCAATTCATTAGATAGAGAGTTGACCTTAACTTCAATCTCGTCTATTTGCTTCTTCAGCTCTTCAATACGTGCAGTATGTCCCGGGAATTCTACTTTGAGCTCGTCGATTTCCTTAGTCACTTCGACTAGCTGTGCGTCAAAGCCGGCGCGAGTATTTTGCTCGACTCTTTCTTCGGCTTCCAGGCGGTCTATTTCGCGCTGGTTTTCGTTTACGTTTTGACCAATGTGCTCAAGTTCAATCTGTAATTCTTCAGCTTGACCAATGAGCTTATCAATTTCGCTTCTTTGACCGGAGCTTGTGATATCGGCAACTTCTTCGTGGAGTTTTCCGATCTGCTTGTCCAAGTCAGCCAAAGTCTTGGAGTATTGATCCAGATCTTTATCAATCTGTTCAATCTCGTCACCATTAGCTCTCAGCTTAGGCTTAGCTTCTTCAATTTCTTTGTCGATGTTTTCCGACTCTTTGCGCTTGCCTTCAAGTTCAGCATGTTCTTTGGCCAGCTGCGTGTGAACATCTTTGAGCTTTTCACGATCTTCAGCGATGGTTGCTGTCAATTCTTTGAGAGCGTCCTGCAATCCTTGGATATAGCCAAGTAGGCTCTTGCTCTTTAATTGCAGAGTATTGAGGTCGTTTTCACCCTTGCCGCCTGTAAAGTGCAGTTTGGCTTTACTGTCTGTACCACCAGTGATACTTCCTGCTTTTTCAAACAGTTCGCCTGGCAGTGTGACCATGCGAGCTTGACCGAGAAGCTTACGTCCAACTTCCATGTCTTCGACGACAATTGTCTGTCCGCAAGCATATTGGAAGGCTTTGGAATAACGAGGATCGAAGTCAATTAAGTTATAGGCATAGTCAATTACGCCTGGACGATCAGGCAATAAGCCTGGTGGTTGCGTGACTATCTTATTTAGAGGAACGAATGTCGCGCGACCGGCTTTGTGTGACTTTAAGTATTCAATACATTCTTGAGCTACTTGGTCGTCATCTACAACAATGTGAGCCAGTCTTGGTCCAATACAAATTTCCAAAGCTGTTGTGTAACGCTGGTCAACATTACCCAATTGACCAATTGTGCCGTGCACACCGGGGATATTAGCTTTTAAGATGGCTTCGACAGCTCTGCCATAACCGCTTTCACCAGCAACATCACGGTGGGTTTCCAACTCGATGATGCGTCTGTTGATTGCTTCCAATTCCTTGCGCTTCATCTCAATGTCTTCATTGGTTGAAGCCATTTCGTCTTCCAGCTGACGAACGTTGCGCTCCATACCCAGTGCCAACGCTTGGACATCTGTGTATTTACGCTCTAACGAGAGAACTAAGCCTTTGGATTCAGCTGACTTACTGATATTTGTTGTGACAAAAGAGCGTAAGGACTCAAGACCTCTTTCGAGCTCTTCCTTACGGCTGCTGTGCTTGGTGCACTTAACTTCTAGTTCGTGCTTTTCTTCTCTCAACTTCTGCAAAGTTGAATAAGTGGAAGTTACTTTGTCTGACGAACGATCTTTAGCTTGGCGCAATTCATCAATCTGACTTTGAATTACAGCAAGTGCAGCTTCCTTCTCGGCGTAAATTTCTTTTACAGCCTTGATATCAATTTCGCTTTGCTTTCTGTGCTTGTTCAAGTCATTGATGTGTTTATCAATGGTCTTAATTTGAGCTTGTAAGCTCTTTTGCAATTTGCCTTTTTCTTCAGCAGCGGTTGTGACGGATGCAAGTCTGTTTTCTTCACGAGTCAATTCACCGCGCAGGTTTTCTTGTTCCTGGCGGAGTAATATCTGCTCGTTGCCACCCTTGTCACGAATCTCTTCGTCAATGCGACCCATTTCGGAGCGCAATTGGAAAAGATCCATTTCAGCCTTTTCGCGGACGGCAAGTAAATGCTCTTCACGCTCGTTGAGGCTTGTTAGTCTGGCTAATTCAGCAGCTAATTTGGCTTCGCCTTCTTTTACCCGGACGAATACCAAGTCACGTTCAATGCTTTCTTTCTGCTTTTTCAAATCAAGATATTTGAGAGCTTGGTCTCTATCTGATTGCAGAGTCAAAATGCGAGCGGCAATTTCAGTCAGAATAATTTTCTGGTGATCAATTTTTTCGCCTACGGATGAAAGTTCATCTGTTGCTTGATCAATACGTCTGTCGAATTCGGCAACGCCGGCCAATTCATCTATGATTTTACGGCGTTCGCTGGCGCTCATGGTCACAATTCCCGTGACGTCGCCCTGCATGATGACGTTAAAACCTGTCGGGCTGACGTTGTATTTCATCAGCTCGTCGTGGATTTCAGTGAGAGTTGTATTTCTGCCGTTAAGCATATACGTCGAGGTATAGCTGTTTTCCTTGACGCGAATACGGCGGACTACCTCGAGCTCATTGCCTTTGTCATCCGTAAAGCGTACGGTTACTCGGGCTTCGTTCTTGCCGCTCAAGTTGTTGAGCAAGTCGGGCAGTCTCTCAGCACGCATCGAGCGCGTAGAAGACAGTCCTAATGCAAATAACAAACTATCGATGATATTCGACTTGCCGGAGCCGTTTGGTCCGGAAATTGTCGTAAAGCCTGGTAAAAGCGGTACAACAGTGCGCTTTCCGAACGACTTAAAGTTGTCGAGTTCGATCTCTTTTATGCGCATCTAAATCGCTTGAAACCCATACCAATCCACAGTTCGCATTAGACTACATTACGGTATTCACTGTCAAGGATTGCGATGGGATAAATACGAGCCTGGCCAGTAGATATACGAGTGGGTGAAAAGGCATTTCCACCTGTTCATCCTTGGAACCCCTGAAAGCGAGGCACCACAATTATTAGACGCTTGTATTTGGGAGATCAAGCGGTTTTTCGAGGTCGATTGCCAGGAGATCGGAAATTCAGTCCTGATGGGCTAATTTGGAGATTAAATCTTCTGCTAACTTGGCAGTTGAACTACTGGATGTCCCTGACGAAGAAGACAAATAGGTGGTTAGCTCGGCAATTGCCGCCTTATTTTGCCCTTGTTGAGCCAGTAGAAGCCCCAGGTTGTAATGGGACTCGTTCATGCTTGGATCGAGGATTAGAGACTGCCTGTAGGCGCTCAATGCTGCTTCCTGAGCCGCTTTCTCTTGGTTAGCAGCCAAAACCCACCCTCTAAGGAAGGCTAAACGGGCATCCTTAGGGCTCTTTTTGAACTCCGAGGCTGATAGCTTGTCTGCTTTTGAAAGCTCTTTCAGGTCAATTAGAGCGGTTATCTGCAAGCACCGGGCAGCAGTTCTATCGCCAGTCTTGCCCATCAGCTCAAGGGCTCTTTCTGCCTGGAGCCTGGCTGCCAATGCGTTGCGGTCAAGAAGGAAAAGTCTTGCCAAAACCAGATGAACTCTGAAGTCTTCAGGAGCATAGTTTGCAGCTGATCTGCCGTGTTTTATGGCTTGGTCTAGATCTCCCAGCTGACCTTCGACCTCAGCAAGGTTTACGAGAATTTGGCTGTTGTCCGGTTTGCTTAGAGCTTTTGCCTTTAGGTCTTTGAGGCGAATTAAGAGTTGTTCTTGAGTCGGGAAGTGCTCCAGCCTATAGGGTTGTATTGCACTGGGCAAATCCAATGCTTGCGCGCTTGAGCTGCAAACAAGCATTGATATACAAAAAACAAGAAATCGAATCATTAGAGCTTATTGCTGGGCATAGGCTCTTGAGACACTTGTTTGATACTTTCCTTTTTCAAAGACTTGCAATATCTATAGAGTGCATCGAGGGTAGCCTTGTCATCTATAACATTTTTGTAGAAAGGCATGTGCCCAACAGGGTTATTCAAATAATCTTTAAAAACTGCAACCGTAGCTAACTTGTTGGAGCCGGCTACTGTTTTGCTGGGTACTGTCACATTGCCACCATCCTGGTGGCAGCTGGCACAGTACTGATTGAAGATCGTTTGTCCTTCGACCTTTGTTGCGCGATTCTTTTTTGCCTGATCTTTTGCGGCTGCATCAGTTATTTGAAAGGACAAAGTTACAGATAATGCTAGTAAGGTAAAGACAACAAGACGTATTCCACTAATTACAGACACAATTCCCTCCAACTACTTCTTAGACTTCAATGTATACAGAAAAGCCGCGATTTGGTCAATTTCTTTTTCGGTTGCTTTGAAGTGAGGCATCTTGCTTGTGCCTTCATCACCCTTCAACATTCTTGTATGAATTTGCGCGTCCGTGATGTGATCGGTTATGAAATCAAGATCTCTAAACCCGCCCACTCCATCAAGAGCAGGTCCTAATGATCCTCCAATATTGCCGATTGAATGACAGGCGGCGCAACCGAATTTGTAAAAGTTGCGTGCGCCTTCAGCGATATCAGCTGCTGTTGCTTCTTTGATTTCATTCGCATTTCTTGACTTTGCCTCTAATGGTTTATGAGGCTCTATTTGAAAGCCACCTTTAGGACTGGGCAATGTTTGCAAGTAGGCAATCAACTTATTGGCCGTCTCAGGAGCAAACCTTGGATGCGGCATTAATTCGGCGTGATAGCTATATTCCGATTGGAATTTCAGTTCGGCTTCTTTTGTATTTGTAAGACGTGCTTCGAGAAATCCTTTCGTGCGGCGGGAACCGACGCCTGCCAATGGTGGGCCCAAGCACCCACCTTCTTGCCCTACGGTATGGCAACTGGCGCAATTCATTGTTGCAAATAGAGCTTTGCCTTCAATTGCCGATTTTGATAATTTATTTTGCGGATTGGCTGAAACAGTTTCGACTAAGAAGGACAGCTGTACTAAAGCTACGAGGAAGATAATTCTTTTCACTTTTTATGCCTTATTGACTGCATCAATTGTTAACGCAGAAATCAATTTTGGCAATCCTTGGCACAAGATTTAACAGTTCTATTCCAGGGCAATTTGCTTAAGACAAGACCCATGCCGCAGCTATCGGTTAAAGCAGACAAAAGCATGCCCAATGCAATAAATGCAGAAAGATAGATCCAAAATGGCGATATCGTGTACGCCAAGCTGATACCAAGTAGAATTAGTACAGCGGACGTGAAGCGAACCTGACGGTCTAGGGACCATATATTAGTTGTTGAATTCATAGTTCTTGTGGCCACCTATTGTAGTTAACACTACAAAGGTAGATTTTACGTTGCAATTTTCCTTCCATCTAAATGATGATTTTTACCGTCATTTGGATGAGAATCCTTCAATTCAAGGCTGGTTGCGCCTTTCCAGGCATAAGTAAATGCAAAAATTTGGCCATTTAGGGCTATTGGTGGTAAAACAAATATAGACAGGAGGCTCAATGATGGCTCATTCAACAAAGCTCTTGGTGCGCACTGTTCGTAAACGTACTTCAACAAAACCTATTACGAATGTTTTGGGGACGTGCCCTGTGGGCGGTGCCGGTTGGTGTTCTTTTCCTTTTTCGCCTGCGCAATTGCAAAGACGTCTCCAGCTAAAGGCTGAGCAACAGGCTGGATTTGAGGAGAAGCGCAGTCGTCGTCGAGGCTAATTGCTTTCGGCTCAAGCCAGGACCATTTTCCATTCATAACAATTAGGCGCTGCTTCATGCGCTCATCATCCTGTGGATGATCTGCGCGGTAATGAGCGCCTCTTGATTCGGTACGCAAAAGTGCTGCGCGAGCAATTAATTTGCCCATGATCAACATATTTGCTGATTCTGCTTGCGCAACAGTGTTGCGTGGTGCAAGCATCGATTCTTGGAATAATGATGATGCAAGCTCAGTTAATGATTCAGCATTACGCACAATACCGGCGTTTTTGTAGAGAGATTCTTTCAATTTTTCGGCATCTAGCGGAGCGGCCATTAATTTTCGCGCTGGTCCAATGGTATGTGTTTTTGTTGTCCGACTTACATTTTTAGCAATACACTGAGTGACGCGAATTGCCATTACGCCTGCCTCTAACAGTGAATTGCTAGCGAGTCTATTTGCGCCATGCAAGCCATTTGCGGCGCATTCGCCAATTGCGTACAAATTATCTACCGATGTCTGACCATCAACATTTGTCAAAATTCCACCCATGAAATAGTGTGCTGCAGGTGCAACAGGCACGGGCTGTATTAGTGGATCAATTCCCCAATGGCGGCAATTATTGATGATGTGTGGAAATCTTTCGGCAAGCTTTTCTATACCAATTGGTCTCATATCTAAATACACATATGGTTTAGCTTGTCTGCGAATTGTAGTGTGAATTGCGCGAGCGACAATGTCACGCGTTGCTAACTCACCGTTTTCATGAAAGCGGTGCATGAATGGCTCTTCATTGTCGTCAGTGAGAATTGCGCCTGCGCCGCGTACTGCTTCTGAAATTAAAAATGCTGGTGCATCCTTAACGAAAAGAGCTGTCGGATGGAATTGCACAAATTCCATATCGGCAAGCGCCGCGCCTGCTCTGTATGCCATTGCAATGCCGTCGCCTGTTGCGACAAGTGGATTTGTTGTACGCGAGAAGACTTGACCAATTCCACCGGAGGCAAGGAGTGTATTGTTGGCAAGAATTGTGATTGTGGATTTGCCATTAATGAAATAAGCGCCCAGACAATTATTTTCTTGAACAATTAAATCTAGTGCCGCGCAATGTTCGAGTACTGTGATATTTGCGTGTGACCGCACGTGTTCTGCTAATGCAGTTGTAATTGATCTGCCGGTTGTATCTTTGCAGTGCAAGACACGAGGTTGGCGGTGACCGCCTTCTAGTGCTAAATCGAAAGTTTTATTTTCTCTGATGTCAAAATTGACTCCGAGTTGACCTAACTTTTCGACTAATTTTGCGCCGTCGCGAATTATGAGCCACGCTGTTAATTGATCGGTTAATCCGGCGCCGGATTTAATTGTGTCTTGGAAGTGTTTTTCCGGTGAATCGAGAAAACTTGCAGGTGTTACCGCAGCGAGTCCACCTTGTGCCCAAGAAGTATTAGATTCAACAAGCGCACCTTTTGAGACAAGGGCGACTGATTGACCTTGATTGGCAAGCTCCAGGGCTGAGAGCAGTCCAGCTAGTCCTGAGCCAACTACCAGGCTGTCAAATTTTAATGAATCTGTTGTTGATGTCATTTTTAACCTCTGGCAACGCCGATTTAAACAATAGAAATCATTCTGTCTATTGAAAGTCTTGCTTTCTTTGCAATCTCTTCAGGGACTGTTACGTGGAATTCGTCATTTTTAAGTGCGTTATGCAAATTTTCGAGTGTAATCATCTTCATGTATTTGCAGGACATCTCATTGTCGATGGGTAGAAATTCCTTTTCGGGATTTTCTTTCTTGAGTCTGTGTAGAATGCCAATTTCAGTTGCAACGACAAACTGTTTGGATGATGAAGTATTGGCTTGTTTCATCATGCCTTCGGTCGATGCAACTTTTAATGGACATGTGCCGTTTTGTCTAATCACGCGATCCAAATATGGAGTTAAACAACCACATTCAGGGTGAATTAGAAGTTCAGCTTTCGGATACTCTTTTAACTTCTCGTCGATTTTGCTTGGTGGAACAGCCGAGTGAACGTGACACTCACCCATCCATATGTGCATATTTTTGCGGCCAGTCATTTTCTGCACCCAAGATCCTAAAAATTGATCTGGCAGAAATAAAATTTCCTGGTCCTCTGGAATAGATTGGACGATCTTTAATGCATTGCCGGATGTGCAGCAATAATCCGTCTCAGCTTTAATTTCGGCAGTTGTATTTACATATGAAACAACGACGGCATTTGGATGCTCTGCTTTCCAGGCGCGCAGTTGATCAATATTAATTGACTCCGCTAGAGAGCAGCCTGCCTTTAGATCTGGAATGAGAACGCGTTTGTCTGGGCATAGAATAGCTGCTGTTTCAGCCATGAAGTGTACGCCGCAGAAAGCAATAACATCAGCAGATGTTTTGTGCGCTTGCTGTGAAAGCCCCAGGGAGTCGCCAACGAAATCGGCAACATCTTGTATCTCGGGGATTTGATAGTTGTGCGCCAGAATAACGGCGTTGCGCTTTTTCGCCAGTGCTCGGATTTCTTTAACCAGTTGGTCTTGTCTTAACTGGTCGGTGAGCGCTGACGGAATTATTTTTGTTTGCAGCATGGTTATATTTCAACCTCAAGACTAATATCTATCGCCGGTGCTGAATGTGTCAGCCCGCCGATTGATATGCCGTTGACACCCTTTATTAGGTAGTGAGAAATGTTGTCTAAATTAATTCCGCCGGAGACTTCAATGAAAGCCTTGCCGTCAAGTATTGCTACGGCTTCAGTCACCATTTGCGGCGTCATATTGTCGAGCATGACGATTTCCGCTCCAGCTTCTTCGGCTTGGCGAACTTCATTGAGAGTTGTGGTCTCAACTTCGACGATGCGATCCGGATGCATCTCGCGTACTTTGGCGATTGCCTGCGGAATGCCGCCGGCTAGTCTGATGTGGTTGTCTTTGATGAGAATGCCTTCGCTCAGTCCAAAGCGATGGTTCAAGGCGCCGGCGACATAAGTGGCTTCTCTCTCAAGAGTCCTTAGTCCCGGTGTGGTTTTTCTTGTGTTGAGGATTTGAACGCCTTCCGGTTTTGCCAGCTCAACAAATTGCTTTGTTTTCGTAGCAATGCCCGATAGTCTCTGGATGTAGTTGAGGGCTAATCTTTCGCCGGCAAGTATCGCTCTGGCTTTGCCTGTTATCGTGGCAATCGTGTGCGGGATTTGAGTAATCGTGTCGCCATCTCGTCCTAGCAATTTGATGGAGATGTCTTTGTCCAGTTTGCCGAAGACCTTCTCTAAGAGGTAGAGTCCGGCAATCGTGCCTTTCTGCTTTATAACCAAAGAAGCAGAAACGACTGTGTCGGGTGACACAGTCGCCAAAGATGTGATGTCTTCGTTATTAATGCCAAGGTCTTCTTCGAAGGCGAATTTGATTGACCTGTCTATTAGCTGCTCTTCCCAGTCGCTAAATAGTGGTCGATTGACAGTAGCTGGGATTTGCTCGCTGGTCGGCAATTTGGCTGTTGCTAAAAGGTTTGTCGTGTTGGTCATGGTGTGGATTCCTTAAATTAATCTACTTCTCGACGGTGAAGTCGGAACCAAGCAAACGTACTAATTACGTTATACCATAACTTGACTAGAGCGTCTATTAAACGCGGTTGACCAGCCGGCTGATGCTCAGAAGCCTCACTGGATGAGCCTTGTCGGATAATGTCTGTGAGGAGACCGACATCTTGAGAATGTAATATATACAGACGATAGGTCTGCGTGCGAGTGTAAGGTTAACGGTTGCTTTTAGCTGAATACGAAAACTGGGCGATCAGGTAGTTTCTCGAAGTCTTCCTCCGAGAATGAATACAGTCGAGCCGGTCTGAAGGATGATTCTTGGGTCGTTTCTTCCAGCTCTTGGAGAACGCCTGTATTGAGAAACTTCTTTCGGAAGTTGCGGTTATCTATCGCTTTACCCAGTACGCCCTCATAGATCATTTGTAGATCGCGCAAAGTAAATTTGTCGGGCAGCAGTTTAAATGCTGCCGGTGAGTATTCGATTTTGTTTTTCAATCGCTGATGCGCATAGCTAATGATGCGTTCGTGGTCAAAAGCTAAATCTGGAAGTGCGTTGACCGGCCACCAGGCAACCCCTGATGCCTCAGAGCTAGTGCGCAGTTCAAAACCCTCCTGACGAATGAGGGCAAGATAGGCAACAGTAACGACACGACCTCTGGGATCACGACCTTTGTCGCCGAACGTATATAACTGTTCGAGATAGACGTTTGAGACATTGGTCTCTTCATATAATTCGCGGGCAACTGCATCTTCCAGGCTTTTGTCCGAAGTCTCAAGAAATCCACCCGGCAGCGCCCACTTAGTTTTGAAAGGCTCGTACTTGCGCTTAATAAGTAGTACTTCCAGGGTGTCTTCCTGCACAGTCAAAACGACGGAGTCTACAGTTACTCGCACGTCTGCTGTCGGCATCGGGTACCCCTGTCAAGTAAGCGTCGAATCTACGTTACCTATTCTAGCTGACTGGATGAGCTCCTTGACAAAGTGTGTTCCCTTACGCTATAGTAAGGAAGGAGCAAACAGGTAAGATTTACTGCAATTGGTAAGGAGTAATGACGACAGCCACGGTTACCAGCAAAGGACAAATAACCATACCTCAATCGGTTAGGCAGAGACTAGGGATTGATGCTGGTCACCGCATAGAATTTGTAGAAGTTAGTGATGGTGAGTTTTCGATCAAGCCGCTAATTGAGGATGTGAGTTCTCTTAAAGGACTACTCAAAAAACCGGCTAAGCATGTCTCTATTGAAGATATGCGCGCGGCAATACGGCGTCGCGGAGCAGGCAAGTGATCGCACTTGATACCAATGTATTGGTTCGATACGTAGCACAAGACGATTCAACTCAATCTGCAAGGGCCGAACAGTTTATTGAGTCCGAATGTTCTCCAGATAATCCTGGCTTCATAGGACTTGTTACGCTCGTTGAGCTGGTTTGGGTATGCGAAAGCTGTTACGATGCATCTCGAGAGGATGTGATCCGTTTGCTTCGCCAAATTCTCAGCACCAAGCAACTCGCAGTGCAAGACGCGGACATTGTTTGGCAGGCTCTCAAGTTATTTGACGGTGGACCAGCTGATTTCAGTGATTACCTTATTGAGCGCATTGCCCATGCGCATGGGTGCGAGTCAGTAGTAACTTTTGATAAGACTGCTGCCAAGGCTGGCATGACACTGCTCAAGGTATAGTTCACAAGAATCTTAGGGAACTTAGGATGGACGGCTTCGTCCATTCCCTTACTACCCTTTTGGAGGTCCCGGTTATGAGTCGTCTTATGTTGATGTTGAGCCTTGCGCTACTGGCGATGCCGCCGGCGTTTTCTCAGGCGACATTTTTGGGCGTTCCCGGACACCAGCCTGTCTGGCAACAAAGCCGTGACGGTGGTTACTATGACGCGACGGGTGTAATCAAAGGCACAGTCGCTGCACAAGACCTTTATTTATATGGTGGAAGAATGGACGGTGGGCAGCAAGTCATATCGGGCACCAAGTACCGTGACATGGACGGCGCTCTTTTAGACCCGCAGCAATATGCGTACTATAAAAACGTGATCGACAATAGAATAAAACAACTAAAAGATATGAGAGACACAATGAAAGAGCACGGCGAGCCGAAAGCTGCCTGGCAGAACTTGGATTATGAAATCAACATGCTGAAAGCTCAGAAAAATAGTGCTCAGTATGGCGCTATGAACCCAAATCAAACTACAAATTTCCCTGCTCTCTCTCAACTTTTCCCAGGTGGTGTGCCCAGCTATTTCCCAAGCAGCCTACAGGCAAGTAACCCGTACGGTTATGGTTCACCTTACAATTCGTACGGCTCACCTTACGATGCTTACGGAACTTCAGCATACGGAAGCCCATATGCTGATCCGTACCTGACTCCGTACAACCAATCATCAGGATTGGGTGGACTGCTCCAGGGTTCAACCGGCAACGGCTTGATGCAGCAAGGGCTCAGCTTGCTTAGATCCCAGTTTGGTTTTTAAGTAATTAAGGCAAGTTTCTAAGCTAATGGACTATTATGACTCGCATGAGTCAGACCCTTCAGCAAGCAATAAGCTTCGAAGTCGAAGCCACGTGTCCGTGGTCCGGCGCGCGCGTAGGAAAGCTAACTACGCCTCATGGTGTTGTCGAAACGCCGGTGTTTATGCCGGTGGGTACAAATGCAACCGTAAAAGCTGTTAGCTGGGACCAGATAAAGCAGACTAGATCGCAAATAGTTCTCGCCAATTCATATCACCTCTACCTGAGACCCGGTCATGAGTTGGTTAAGAAAGCAGGCGGACTGCACAAGTTTTCCGGATGGGACGGACCAATACTCACAGACTCAGGCGGCTTTCAAGTTTTCAGTTTGGATGAGCTGAGAAAAATTGGTGATAACGGTGTGATGTTCAAAGATCATCGCACTGGACAAGAGCACTTCATCGGCCCGGAAAAATCAATGGAGATACAAAATGCTCTTGGACCAGACATTATCATGGCGTTTGACGAGTGTGTGAAAAATCCTGCCACTTATGACGAAGCAAAAGCAGCGATGATTCGAACACACAACTGGTTAGAAAAGTGCGTTATCTCTCATCAGCGTGCACATGACCAAGCATTGTTTGGAATTGTTCAGGGAAGCATTTACGAAGAGTTGCGTACGGAATCAGCCCGCGTAGTTACAAGTTATGATTTGCCGGGGTTTGCAATTGGTGGTGTTGCGGTCGGTGAAGAGCGCGAAGCAATTGAGCGTGTCGTTTTGTACACGGCTCCGCTTCTACCAGAACATAAACCGCGTTATCTAATGGGCGTTGGTACGCCGTGGGATATTGCATACGCTATTAGATGTGGCATAGACATGTTTGATTGCGTGCTTCCCACTCGTCTGGCACGACATGGTGCCGCATTTACAAGCAATGGTCGCGTGTCGTTGCGCAATGCTTGTTTTATCGAAGACTTTCAACCATTGGAGCAGGGATGTGAATGTTATACGTGCACAAACCACACACGAGCTTATCTTTCGCATTTAGTCCGCATGAAAGAAATGGCCGCAGCAACTTTGCTTTCCATTCACAACATCGTTTACCTACACAAAAAAACACGTGAATGTCGCGAAGCAATTCTCAACGGAAACTTCAAGGAATACTTTGAAGGCGAAGCCCACCTAAGAGCAAATGACGCTTAGCCTTCGTTTTCAGCTTGAGCCTGTTTCGGTGCTTCTACTGTTTCAGCATCTTGCACTTCGATAAGCACCGGCTCTTTTTCTTCGACGATCAATTTTGTTGAAGGAGCTGGTTCGCCTTTGAGGGCGGCGAGTTCGGCTTCGATGTCGGCTTGACCTTCCCAGGTCTTGAATTTGGTGTCAAGATTGTCGGAGCCCATTTCGTGGAGAGCAGCAGCTTTGGCTTCGCGCTCGGAAACTTTTGCTTCCATCTTTTCCATCACGGACATCGCACCGGATGCTGTTGTCTTCGAGAGAATTTCACCGGCTTTGACTGTGGCTTGTGCAGCTTTGTCGCGAGCGATGAGTACTTGTTTCTTGGTGTAAGCTTTTTGAACTTCGTTTTCCAAATCTTGCAACTTATTGCGCAGATTGGTTGTGAGTTCTCTTTGTTGTTTTAGCTGTGTTTCGAGATCATGAATAGCTTGTGTGTATTGTTGCTTTCTCTGTAGAGCTTGGCGAGCAAGATCATCATTCTTTTGTTGAACAGCAAGCGTTGCGCGATTTTGCCAGGTAGCTGCTTGCTCCTGATTCTTTTTCAATTGCTGTTCGAGTTGCTTCTCGGTAGCAATTGCTTGCGCGACTGCTTGTCTTACCTGAATGAGATTTGATTGCAAATCTTCATAGGTTTGCTCAAGCATCATTGTCGGGTCTTCCATCTTACCCATGATGCTGTTAAAGAATGCCTTTATTAGAGTGACCAGGCGACTAAACATTTGAGCGCTCCTTGAAGATATTCCTTATTAAGTCTATCAAAACGTTTTTTATTGAGGTCTATTGGCATCTATTCAAGCCTGGCTAGCATTTTAATAAGTGGTACGCTTGAGCCGAATAGTCTGGTTGACAAGATTAAGGCGCAACAAATGGCATTTAAGTTTGGCGGCAACGACGATCTCTCCAAGGCTCTGGCTTCTGCAGGCGAAGCGGTCTTGGCAATTGCGGTGCTGGTAGCGTTTGGTGTCTGGGGTGGCAATTGGTTGGACGAGAAATTTCATACGCAGCCATTATTCGCCGTTTTACTTGCTCTTTCAGGAATGGCGGCGGGTTTGGCGCGTATGGTCGTGAAAGCTTTACAAGCCGAAAAAGAGTCTGCCAAGGAAGAAAAGAGCGGCAACAAAGACCAAACCATATAAAATGATCGGCTAGGTTTAGACCTAAATTGAGGAAATCGAAACAGATGCTTACTAAGAATTTGATGACTTTCGCAGCAGCTGCTCTTTTGATCGGAACCCTTTCCGCTCAAGGCGCTTCTGCTGGAACAGGTGCTAGCTGCTCCAAGAACAGCAAAAAGTGCCCGAGCGTCGGCAACCACATGAAGACCTGCTGCATTATGAAGAAGGCCGGCATGTGCTACTCCCTTAAGAACAAAAAGGCTGTGACCGTTTTTGCTCCTACGGATGCTGCCTGGGAAAAAATGCCGAAGGCAAAGCGCGAAGCTTTGATGAAGAACCACGGGCAATTGCACAAAGTGCTCGCTTATCACATCGTGCCTCGCAAACTGTCCAAGGACGATCTGGCAAACATGCGCTCGGCTAAAACCGAAGAAGGCGAGTTTGTAATGATCAATAACAAAGATGGCTCAATCTCAATCGACGGCGCCATCATCCAGGGCGAAGGCAAGAACTACAAGAACGCCACGATTTACGAAATCGACGAAGTTCTCGTTCCGGAAAGAGGCAAGTAATTCCTTAGCCTTGCTAGCGTAGCAAGAGCTGCGATAAGCAGGTCGCTGCGAAGCGCTAAGGGTTGCCGGAAGGCAAGCGAAGGTGAAGCGATAGCGTAACCGGAGCGTTATTTATAATCCCTTGTAATGAAGGACAGTCCCAGCATCTGCTATGATGCGGGACTGTTCCCCTTTTTCGGGGATTTTGGGACTCATTCGACGCGGCTCTTGAAGTTAGCGCGTAGGAAAGCAAGGACTCATGCTAGGCAAAAATCTTGAACTTTCACAGTTTGTAAACGACCCAGCTATCAACAAAATCAATATCTTCGGTGGAAGCACCTCGGTAGGACCGATCAATATCGACGGAAGCCTGGGAAGCATTCACGTAGACACTCTCTTGTTGGCTTGGCTCTGTATGGGCGGCATTCTGTTAGCAGCGGCTCTTATCGTCCGCGGACTGGTTGTCGAAGGTGCCGGCGGCAAGGGTCAGGCAATGCTGGAGATGGTTTACAAGTTCGTAGATGATCTAGCGCATGGTCAAATTGGTCACCACTACAAAAAATTCTTCCCGCTAATTGCAGCGATCTTTATATTTGTCTTATTAGGCAACTTTATCGGTGTTGGACCATGGCGTGCGTTTGAGCACATGCCGGGTTGGTTCCATCTCAAAGACGGTGAGCCATTTGAAATTGCTTCACCAACAACAGATCTAAACGTGACGTTTGGACTTGCTATGGTCGCCTTGCTTGTTTACTTGGGCTCCGGCTTCTGGAAGCATGGAGTCAGTTACGGTAAGCATCTTGCGAACCCAATTGAAATTCTCGACTTGGTAGTTCGTCCATCAACACTGGCTTTGCGACTTATGGTCGTTATCACAGCTGACGAATTGCTACGCGCCGCATTCTTGATGATGATGCCGGTACTTTTACCGACAGGCATCATGGCGTTTGAACTTTTCATTGGTCTTATTCAGGCATTTGTATTTGCTTTGTTGACGTCGATCTACATCGGACTGACGGTCGCTGAGCATCACTAGGTTTCAATCTCTAAGCGAAAATTAAAGCCCGCGGCTGTCGCATATTGCTGCGCCAACAATTGGCATCTCGGTAAAAGCCTCATCACAGGCTCGTTACAGATGATGAAGCATGAATACAAAAGATCATCTATATAAAGGCAAGATTTTCGTCACGCTTGCTATAATCGATGGCGCTTCTCACTAAGAGGAAGCGCAGGTCTGCGAATTTTCGAATTCGTCGCCTGATGTAGTCAGACACTTCATTTTGCTAGGAGAAGGTTAGTGGAACCTCAAATCATCGCCCAAGCAGGTACTGCTGTTGCTGGTATGGATAGCGCAACCATTATTAAAGCCGCTTCACTCATAGGCTCCGGAATTGCCGTCGTTGGCGTATTCGGACCTGGTATTGGTATCGGTGTTGCCGGTTCCCGTGCTCTAGAAGGCATGGCTCGTCAACCAGAAATGGCCGGCAAGTTGTTGGCAAACGCCATCATCATCGCCGCTTTGATGGAAGCTCTCGGACTTCTCGCTTTCGTTATCGCCATTATGCTCTTCACATTCGGAACCAAAGTCTAAGATTCATTCGCGGGAGACCTCAACGAAGTTGAAGGTCTCCCGTCGTATTGAGTCTCTGAAGGGAAGTCGATAAACAATGTTCGATATAAATCCAACGCTTATCATTTTCGTTCTCAGCTTTTTGGCTTTCATGTATCTGCTAAACCAGATAATGTTGAAGCCAGTAGGCAGAGTCTTGGAAGCGCGCGCCGCCAAAATTTCAGGCGATCTGAAAGCCGGCAAAGACGCGCACGGACAAGCTGGTGACTTGGTCACGCACTATCAGGAGCATCTGCATAAGATTCGTTCTGAAGCGCAGTCCGTCATCAACGAAGCTACACAGAAAGCTAATCAAGGTCGCAATGACGAGTTGGGCAAAATAAAAGCTGAAGGCGCTAAAAAGCTCGAAGCTGCAAAAGCTCAAATCGTAAACGAGCGCAAAGCGCTTGTTGATCCTCTGGTAAATCAAGAAATTGAGCTTATCGAGGATATTGCACACAAGCTTCTGGGTGAGCGTGTGTCGTTGTCCGTGGAT
The DNA here is from genome assembly GCA_019744775.1 of Candidatus Obscuribacterales bacterium. NCBI lineage: Bacteria > Bacillati > Candidatus Melainabacteria > Candidatus Obscuribacterales > Candidatus Obscuribacterales bacterium. The sequence continues at coordinate 781,722 of JAIETZ010000001.1, read as the reverse complement.
CGCGAGCGTGTAAAAAGCGCTCTTGAGGTAGCCAGTTAAATGGTGGCAGTTATGCACGAAGGTTTTTCAATTTTTGGGATATTCGAAAACAATTTACTCAACTGGCTGGTGCTGGTTGGGCTTATTGTCTGGATGTGGTCAACCAAGATGCCGGCAGTTTTTGCCTCGCGTAAAGACGGCATTGATGCGGCTTTGAAAGAAGCTGCTGCAGCCCGTGCCGAAGGCGAAGCATTCTTGGCAGAACAGCAAAAGAAAATTGCTGAAGCTGAGAAAGAAGCATCACGCATCATCGATGAAGCAAAGCAAGTTGCCATCGAGATGAAGAAAGAAATCGAAGAATCCACCAAGAAAGAACTTGCTGATTTGTCAGTGCGCATCGAGCAAGAAATTGCCAAAGAGCGTCAGTTGGCAATTACTGAATTGAGAGCAGTGGCAGCCAAGGCAGCCATTGATTTGACTAAGGAAGCATTGCCAAAGGCAATTAGCATCAACACCAAGGGCAAGTTGCTCAACGATTTCGTTGATCAGATTGAGTCCATGGGTGGCGCCCGCCCAAAGCAATTGGTTGAAAAATGAGAGAAGAGTAGGCGAAGCAAGAGCGGCGATGAGCCGGTCGCAGCGGAGCCAAGCTGGGTAGCTGGATAGCTAAGCGAAGGAGAGGCTCTGCGAGCCGGAGCGATAAAAAGGGTTATTTAAATGAAGTCCGAACAGACTAACGTTGCTGAAAGATACGCCGAAGCTGTGCTGGAATTGGCGCAGTCCGCCGGTGGTGATCTCGACGAGAAAGTTCTCGCCGATATAACAGCCGTCAATAAAGTTATTGGTGAAGCAAATGATTTTGCAACCGTTCTTGCTCACCCAGGAATTCCTGGTGCTGAGAAGAAGAAAATGGTTGTAGACATGTTCAAGAAGCATGTGCAGGAAAGCACATTGCGTCTTCTTGAGCTTCTCATTGATAAGCGTCGTTTTGAACTCTTGCCGCTTATCGAGAGCGAATATAAGAGACTTCTGTTTGCTCGCAAGAATATTGTTTCAGCCACTTTGACCAGTGCTGAACAGCTTGATGATGCAACAGTTCAAGGCATCAAGAAGAAAATTGCCGACAAGCTCGGCAAGAAGCTTGAGCTTGATGTCCAAGTGGATCAGTCCCTCATTGGAGGCGCTGTGCTCCGCATTGGCGATCAAGTAATCGATGGTAGTTTGCTAGGCAAACTGCAATCGTTGGAAAAGGTTTTAGTTTCCGTTTAATACACAAAGTTTAGGAACGAAGTAGAGGATCAAACAAATGGCAATCAGACCGGACGAAATCACTTCCGTATTAAAGACACAATTGGAGCAATACCGTGCTTCTTTGAACGTCACCAACGTAGGAAGCGTTATCCAGGTAGGTGATGGTATCGCCCGTATTTTCGGGATGGAAAAGGCCATGGCCGGTGAACTAGTTGAGTTTGCCGACGAAGACAAAACCATGGGTATGGTTTTGAACCTTGAAGAAGACAACGTCGGTGTTGTAATTCTCGACGAAGGCAAAAAGATTCAAGAGGGAATGACGGTTAAGACAACCGGACGTATCGCTTCTTGCCCAGTCGGTGAAGCACTCCTCGGTCGTGTGGTTGACCCATTGGGTGTTCCACTCGATGGCAAAGGACCAATTCAAGCAACAGAATTCCGTCCAATCGAATTCAAAGCTCCTGGTATCGTCAGCCGTCAATCGGTATGCGAACCATTGATGACTGGTATCTCCGCTATCGACGGTATGATTCCAATCGGTCGTGGTCAGCGTGAACTTATCATCGGGGATCGCCAAACTGGTAAGACAGCTATCGCTATCGACACAATCATCAACCAAAAGAATCAGCCGAATCGCCCAATCTGTATTTATGTAGCTATCGGACAAAAAGAATCCAACGTAGCTCGTCTGCAAAAGATTCTTGAAGAGCACGGCGCGATGGAATACTCCATCATCGTTAACGCTCCAGCTACAGCATCAGCAGCCATGCAATTCTTGGCACCATATGCCGGAGCTGCTATGGGTGAGTACTTCATGTTCAAAGGTCAACACGCCTTGAACGTATACGATGACTTATCTAGACACGCTCAAGCCTACCGCGCAATGAGCTTGCTCTTGCGTCGTCCGCCAGGTCGTGAAGCTTATCCAGGAGACGTATTCTACTTGCATAGCCGCCTACTTGAGCGTGCTTCCAAGTTGAGCGAAAAGCTGGGTGGTGGATCACTGACAGCTTTGCCGATTATCGAAACACAAGCAGGCGACGTTTCCGCATACATTCCGACAAACGTGATTTCAATCACCGACGGTCAGATATTCCTGGAAACAGACTTGTTCTACGCAGGCGTACGCCCAGCTATTAACGCTGGTATCTCCGTATCCCGTGTAGGTGGCGCCGCTCAAACAAAAGCCATGAAAACAGTGGCTGGTAAGTTGCGTCTCGACCTAGCCCAATTCCGTGAATTGGAAGCATTTGCTCAATTCGCATCTGATTTGGACAAAGCAACACAAGACCAAATCCGCCGCGGTCAGAAGTTGATCGAAGTATTGAAGCAACCTCAATACCAACCATTGTCCTTGGCTCAACAGGTCTCCATCATCTTCGCCGCCAACAAAGGCGTCTTGGACGATGTAGATAGCAAAGACATCGGCAAGTTCAAGACTGAATGGTTCAAGTATCTCGCTGCTCAAGGCAAGGAAGTTGAAACCAAGTTGAACTCTGGCAGCAAGCCGACCGAGCAAGAAGAAAAAGCCCTTCACGATCAACTCGTGAAGTTCAAGGACAATTTCTTCAAGGCATAAAAGGAACGTCGTAAACCATGGCAAACCTAAAGGCAATTCGCCGGCGCATTAAAAGCGTTCAGTCCACACAAAAAATCACGAAAGCCATGAAAATGGTGGCCGCGGCCAAAGTACGTCGTGCACAAGCAAGAGTGCTGGCTGCCCGTCCATTTACGCAGCGTGTAGTGAAGATGCTCAGAGAAGTGGTGCGTGACACCGCTGCCTTTGATGTGCAGGACTTGCCGCTTTTGCACCGTCGCGAAGTAAAGTCTGTTGGACTCTTGGTAATCACATCTGATCGTGGTCTGTGTGGTTCGTACAACACAACCATTTTCAGAAAGACACTGGATAGAATTCAGACTCTGCAAAAAGAAGGCAAGGAAGTCAAACTTATCCTTGTTGGTATGAAGGCAGTTCTCTTCTTCCGTAATATCAAAGTCGAAAAACTAAAAACCTACACATTGCTTCCGGCAATCCCAACAGTTGAAGAAGCAAAGCTTATTGCTGACCAAGCCGGCGAGATGTTCGTTAAAGGCACTATTGATGCGGTAGAAATAATTGGTACCGACTTTATTTCAATGCTTCGTTCCGAAGTTATAAATACAAAGTTCTTGCCAGTTGAGATGCCACCGGCAGAAGAGCATATTGCTCTGCAACCGGAAATGCTTTTTGAGCCAACAGTTCAAGAAGTACTGGAATTGCAACTACTGCCGAAATACATTGAAAACGTCATCTACCAAGCATTGCTTGAAGCATCTGCTTCCGAGCTGGCTGCCCGTATGACCGCCATGAGCAACGCCTCAACCAACGCTCAAGACCTGATCAACTCGCTGACGCTCGTCTACAACAAGGCACGTCAAGCAAGCATCACTCAGGAACTTCTTGAAATCGTCGGCGGCGCTGAAGCTCTCAAGGGCTAGACAGACTAAGACATCGTCATTCAATTGTAGGGGCGCATTGCATGCGCCCGTTTCAGGAAGCCGAAGGGCTCAGATGACAATGTGGAATCACCTCCACGCTATCGTCTTCAAAGCCTCGTTGAAGTAGTGCTTAAACGCCTCATAGTCTTTTGCCGGCGCTAGGAAGTGTACTTCCTGAACTAGGTGTGTCTTTGGATTAGCATGGATGAAAATGCCCACATCGTGCAAATCCGGCTCAATCCAAGTACCCTCAAAACGCAGGACCGTACGTCCGTTAATTTCCTCAGTCTGTGCGACAGTCAATTTGAAGTCTTCCGAGTCACAATCTTCAAATAGCATAAGCTCCAGCGATTCAATCTCCTCATTGCTCAAGACGTGCGTAGGATTACTCAATAAACGACCAAAGTTATCTCCTTCGTCTTCTCCTAGTGGGTTGCCTCGGAAGTAAAAGACAAGACGCACGTTTGGGTTATCCGTGCGATGAAAGTTTTTCACATACCGAGAGTGATGCCACTCGGAAGGGTCCATGAATTGCTGGACAAAGCCTGAGGGAATGGACATGAATTTGATCTGTCCCTCGTCAACTAAAGCTATGCTATTGGTGCTCGTCATATTATTCGGTGCCTAATCTACCATTTGGATCTTGCATTGCGTCAAAAAGCTGCTCAAGAGGAATTTTTATATTGTGCTTTTTGCCCCATTGGTTTGTGATATCCACATTGGTCCCATCGAAGTCCCATGCATTAATTACATGCCAATCGTGCTTTATGCCGGTGGCGTCACTAGCGTCCATATGCTGACCGAAGGGTGGTTGTGCTGCATTTACATAAATGATAGCCGGCAATTTATTGTCCCTTTTCCATTTTATTAACTGTTCGGATAATTCTTCTTTCGATGTTATGTCGATACGGATATCACTTTCTGCTTTTGTGCGAGTGCGCATGACTACGAAAGGTTGGTCTTCTGCAATGCCGGTGACTTCCTCGCTTATACGTTTGAAGTGATCCAGTGACATTTTCGGCTGGTTAATATAGTTTCCTCGTTCGCTCTTGCAATATTCACGAGCCTTTGGCTTCTTGATCAATAACACTTCTTGCTCCGTGAGTGGTGTCTTTTTGTCTAGTTGTCTTTCTGGTTTCCCGGGTTGCCTGTCCAGCTTGCCGAATTTTTTGCCGTACTCAATCTCTCCGAATTGCGTAGCTCGCACTACCGGATTACCACCGGGAGCATCATAGAGAATATCGCCAGGATTTAAGCTGGAATTTGCAACCTGGTTATTGGCATCAAAGAGTTTTTCTATTTTGGAGCGTCCCAGAATACCAATGACTTGGTGCTTGGAGTCGAATACTAGATCTTCCTGCTTTAGATTTAGGGGTTGCTTGTGTTCATCGAAAACCTCGTCTCCTGATGACCAAGTGCGTTTTACCTTGTTGTTTCCGTCATAAATTTTCGTTGCGTCATTCGGATCAATTTTGCCGAGTACTTTGCCGTAACGGTCAAAGGCGATATTCGGTGGATTCATAATGCCTTCAGCAGAGACGATCGCAGACATCTCCTTCCATCCTGTATTCACCATAGCAATTTGTGTCATCTGGCTTAGCCAACTCCTCTGACCGTCCATAACTAAGACGTTGTGATGTCCATCGCGCTGGAGCCTTAGGTTTTTTCTAGCTTCAGCATCCGGTCTTAGTCCGTCAACTACTTGTGACATATCAATCACTTTGCCCGATGTGGTGATAAATTTTCCATGCTCGGCGATATCAGCGGCAAATTGGGCCATAGCTACAGGATGTCTAGCCCAACATCTCTTCTCGATTGTTGTGACATTACAAGTATTATTTTGTCCTTGGTCGATGTCGCGTGCATGCACTGCATTGTAGAGCACTTGTTCAGCCAGTTCCCTGCGTGCTGCTCTGGAACCAATGGCTTGGTCCTTGCTATCATCCATCAAGCGATTGAGATGTTTGTAGAATACTGCTTTATCATCCAAGGACATCTTTGTTTCTGCTGCCATGGCATCGAAGCTGGTAAGAAGTCTTGAAAATCGGAAGATACGTTTGTTGACAATATTGGGTGTTTTTTCAGCTAACTTAGTATCGCCTATTTCATGAAATGCATCGGAACTATTTTTGTCTAATCGCGCTGCTTCCACTTCTATATTGGCGTGGTGAACGGCTCGTCCCTCTCCGTAATGAAATTGTTGAGAACCATCTGGAAATGTGACGGTGCGGACAGCATCTCTATCGAATGTGTAACTGCCATCTGGATTCGTCTCAATTTTCTTTAGTGTTGGCAATGGCTCGATGGATTCGCTGCCATCTGCGTGACGCGTGCGCATCTGAAATGAACCGGCATGTTTTTCGTAAGTAACAACGTCAGTACCCTGCTTGTACTTAATCGTCGCTACTTCATTGGTCGTCGGATCGTACGTATATTGTCGCAATTCACCATTGTTGTGCAGGCATTCAATTAATTGTCCAGATGAGTTTATCGTTCTGCTGGTTTTTGCAATACGGTCATTTACTGTGATTTCATTATTGTGGCTGTACAGGATTTCTCCATCTCGCCAGGGGATTGCTGCCAAATTGTCGCTAATTAATACAGGCTCTCCGGTTGCTTTTGGCACGCCATCTGCGCGGGAAAGCCTGGACATTGTGATGCCGATGCGGGACGCAGTCATCGCTTCAGCTCTGGGTTTCCCAATTATTGCATTAACGCCATCTCGATTACTGCCGAGATCATATTGCCAAAGTAATCGTATTTCTTCTCCTACAGGAGGAATTTGATCTGATGAGATACGCTTAGATAGATTTTGATCAAGAGTCTTGGAAAGATGTTCCGCTTGTAATTCGCTGACCAGTCCAATTTCTTGCTTGCAATAGGCGACAGCCCTGTCATATCTATTATCCTTGATTATTTCATCAAGCATTTTTCTATGTTTGGAAAGCTCGTCGAAGTCTTTGGCTGCTACAGATCGTATTTGCGTTTTGAGAATAGACGGATAACGGTGCTGGAATCTTTGTATGCGTTCTTCTTGAACCATCGACGTGAACAATTCGAGCCGCTTTGCCGCCTGTTGCAGGCGTTCTGATGGACTTTTCTGCGCTAAATTATGATATCGTTCGATTGAAGCAGCCAGATCGCTGCTGGTGCTTGCGTAAGCAAACCTCACGTCTTCTTCAGTGAGTTGGCAGGCTTCGGCAAGTTGACGGATTTCTGCCGGTGTTCTGCCGGAAATTGTTCGTCGAGCAGCCAGCTCGCTGTCGCTTGTATCAACAATTTCGCTAAGTTTGCCCAAAAATGATGCTTCTGGTTTGGGTTCTGGTGGTTTCTCGATAATTTCCGGCTGTGACTCGACTTTAGGTTTGGTTGTGATGTAACCGTCGACACGTGCTCGGACATTTTTTAGTAGCCTTGTATAGGCAAGCATTTGGCTAACTGTTTCTTTGAGTACAGGGTCTGTAGTGGAGGGCAGTGTTTGTTCGAACTGTTTTTCGTACAGCGAAAGTTGCTCATCATTTAGAGCGCGTAGCTGTTGCCTGAAATCTTCCGGCACTTTGTCGAAGGCTCTGCTCGACTTTTCCAAAGGTGTGGGCGTAGCAATTTCTGTCTTTGGTCTTTGTTTTTCGAGTGTTGTGTCTGGAGGTTCAATCCATTCTGATTTTGGTGGCAAGGAGGCAGCTTCTAGAAATGGTGGAGCGTCTATACAATCTCTGCGGCGTGGAGCAGTTTCGACAACGACGTCGTCCTTCTTGAAATAATATGGCTCCTTGCCAACGATAATTTGTTTGCCGTCGGAAATTACTCGTGTGCCGGGGCCGGCATATAGATGTCCCTGTGCGTCCTTGCCGATAATGACGTTGGTTAGACCCTGTACGCCTTTTCCGACAGCTTTAAAGCCGAAGTGAAAGAGGGTTCCACCAACAGCTGCCGCCTGTCCTGAAAGCTCGAGGCGTTTTAGTAGTGTTGTCGGACTCTCGTAGCCGACGGCAGTGGAGGCAATTTCAGCGAAAGTTGCACCTGCTACTGACGCCGTAATACTGGTAGCTAGTTGATCGCCTTCGTGCCATAGTTTTCCTTTGAAGGAGTTTAGTACTTCTTGTTTGCGATGCTGTTGAATCGACTTGGCGATTAAATCAATCTGTTCATCATTGGCTTTCGGAGCAATTGATTTGGCAATTGCCTTTGCGTCATTCATACAAGTCTTCGGTGACCCGAAGACTTTATCCATTGTCGTTTGCTCAAGTTTGCCTTCAAGAATTTGTGCCGCGTCATCTTTTAGAACTGATTTAAGTGCGTTGTTGGATGCTAGTTCGCTAACTGTCTTTTCTCCGGCAGTTGAGGCAACCTTGCTGAATTTTCCAAGTGAAACAAATCTTCCGGAGCTGAATGCTTGACCGCCAAGGGAATTCAGTACGCCTGTCATGGTTCCTTTGTACAATTCTTTTTGGAAACTTTCTTGTGATGTGTCAAAGTCCCCGCTCATCACAGCTTGTTTGATGCCGAGTCTACCTGCCGCGCTTAATGCTGCAGTTCGAGCTAGCAGTGCCGGCGTGAGTTCCGGCTGTGCGATAGAGGCAATAACAGCACCTGCTGTTAGCGTCGCGTCAGCTAGTTGTTCTGACATCTCTTCTTTATTGCGAGTATAGTCCTTTTGCGCAGACCAATATTTCTTTAGAGAAGATTGGTACTTCATCAAGGCTGTAGCAATTTCTTGTTTCTTTTCCGGGGACAGATTCTCTAATGAATCTTTTTGTTTGTCTGTTAGACCATCTTTTACTTGTCGATAGAATGATTCAGCTGCTCGTGAATATCTACTAGACATGCGCTGATCGGGTGAATATGCCTCTGACAGACTGTCCAATGGTCCTGAATGTTTGGTTTGTTCAATCTGTGTATTGATGATCTTTTGCTCGGCGGTGTCATCGGCATGACGCAAGCTTTGTAATATTCTTGCCTTATCGACCGGATCTTTGATCTGTTGCAAAATATCTGCGTGCATTACACTCTGGTACTTAGCAAAGTATTGATCAGAGAGTTCTTTGCGCTGGATGACTGACATTTGATCCATTAGTGCTTCAATCTGCTCTGCGCTGGCTCCGCGCCCAAGTGAAAATGCACGTATCTGATCTAGTGTCGTTAGCTTTGTGTCTTGCTTGGACAGGATGGAGTGAATGAATTCGCTTTCTTTGCCCTTGCCGAAAACGACTTCTTGAAGTTTTGGTGCTAGTTGTCCTTTGAGAAGATGCTGTTTCTCGTCAGCACTTAGGGATAGAAGATCATTTGCCGACAATTTCTTGTCGCCGGCGACAAAGAGTTTTTGCTCTAGGGATAGTTGTCCTTGTGTCAACAGCTGTTTAGATAATTTGTCTTCAGCTGATGAAGTGATGTCTTGTGCGAGCTCGCCTTGTCGTCGCATGCGCTCCGGCGCATTTAGCATCGCTGAAATCGGATTGAGATTACTTGGATCCGTCATGTCTTTCCACATGTTGCCGGCGATAGCTGCATTGCGAGCATCTTCGGATACTCGTTTTAGCGCGGAGGAAAAGGCTGCTTGTAATTCCTTGTCCTCACCGTTCAACTTGGTTACCAGTTCCGGATTGGTTTTCAAAATGTCTTCAAGTTGCCTGACGGCATCCAATCCGGAGACGCCACTTTTGTTCATCTCCAGAATTTGTTGGCGAGGATCCGTTTTTTCTTCTTTTGTTGCGGACTTAGTATCCAGCAACATGCCAGTCCATTCTTTTAATTGTTTTGAGTCGTACTTCGAAGCGCTGCGCAAGGCTTCAAAAACATCAAGGTAATATCTGTTGGCGGCTTTTTCTTCTTCGGTTTCTTTTGGTCTTAGATCGGCAAGACCACGCCCTTGTTGAAAGAGTTTCTTCTCATCTTCCGTTGCCGACATTAGCCGTTGTGTGATTGCTTCACGGCTCGGTGAAAGTGAAAATTGATACATTTGCAAATCAGTGAGCAACTTGGTGTCATTTAGCTCTGCATAATCATGAGCAATCTGTTTGTCTCGACTATCAAATGGACCGGAATAGGTATCGTCGATTTTCTTCGAACCTTCGGACGTTCTAAAGTATTCACGAGCCGCTGGAGATTGCATGGCATCTTTGAAGACTTCTAGATTTTTTGCTTTTAAGGCAACTTCCCCAAGTTCGCGCGATTGTTGTTTGTCAGCAGTCCATTTATCTCTTCCTGTAAGTGTCACGTCCAACACTTGTTGAGCAGTCGTGGAGAGATATTGCGAAGACCGAAGTTCCTGGAATAATCCTGAGTCTCGTATCTCTTTGCCGTCCATTCCGGAGACTATGTGCAGAATCGCATTTTCCTTGCTGGAGGACCAATTATCTTTGAGCCCACCCATTAAAACTTTGATACTGCCTTTATAGTCGGTGCCGCTGTCCGGATGATCAAGTGTTGCTTCTATCTGCGCGATAGATTCGTTATTGAGTGCCCCTTGATGTAGCCAATTTCTAAACGGCATTTTTAATTCGTTGCTCAGCTCAGCCTCAATCTGTTGGCGCTCGGCTTTGTTTAGTGGAGCAAGTAAATTTACAGTTGTGTCAGCGCCTTCTTTAGAGAACCCTTGCAATGATTCAACTATCTTGTGCGCGTAATGAACTGCTTGAGTATTTTCGAGAGGAAGATTGTCTTGTCTATCAGGTCTGTCCAATATGGCAATTAGACTATTTAAGTCTCCCGGTCTCTGGCTAAGAAGTGTTTGGAGTTCTTGGCGGAAATCTTGCTTCTTGTTGAGCACCATTTCCACTGCCCGCCGGTCGCTCAATTTGAGACCTTCAAGCAGTCGAGCTATTTGTTTGGTGTCCGGATCCGGCGCGCCCATACCGGCAAAAGATCGTCTATCAATACACTCCCTAATTTGTTTTGCCAGGCTTTCAATTTGCTGGTCGTCGAGGTCCCAGGATTTTCTAACTTCGTCTGACTTAAGCACCCGGCCCTCGACAATACTGTCGCCTACAAGTTCAGGCTGAGGAAACCCAGCCGGCAAGGTTGGCGCAAAGGCGGTTACAGTCTGATTTTCAGGTGCCCAGGCGGTCTCCGATAACTTCTGGGAAGCCTGGAATTGCGGTGCTTTTTCGCCTTTGTCTATATTGTCTGTGTCCTGAGGTTTGACGGCAGAGGCTTCCTGCCCATGATTAGGCAGAGGCTTTTTCTCTGGATTGTTGGTCCCTTCTGGTTTTTCGGGCATTCGCTGTGTCTTAACCCTCTGGCTTTATGTAGCCGGAGTCGCAAGTTAATTGGACTGGAAGTGTCCTATTAACTTAATTAGAAATTGACTTGTGCTCTTTCTACTTACCCGGCAGAACCCGAAATAATCGCCCTGGGTGCCTTTTCAGCCAAAGTTAAGCCTCTAGGCAAATAGTTTTATGGAACATCTAAGTGTTCAAGGGGGACTATAATGTTGCCCTAAGACAGCGTCTTACTAGAAAGTTCGAAGGACTACGGTGGATTATCAGCCAGGACAACCGACTGAGGAAGAACTAGCCGCAGGTATGGCGGCGGTTTTTGCTTTTATGGAGACCCGGGAAGCTGAAAAAACGACTACTAGCAATTGGAAACAAGCTAGCTACTTGGAGTCAACTGCAGGTTCTTTTCGACTTAGTGCGCGTCCGACAAAGTTCAAAGGCAGTCTTTGGAATGTCGCTTCCCGTTTGCTGCCGATTGCTTTGATTTTTGGGTTTAGTGTAAGCGCCGTGTCTTCGCAAGAGTTGCGACCAGCAATACCGGAAGCTCAAGGAAATAGTTTTTCCCAAATGCTCAAAGTTGGTTTGTCGTTAGGTTCAGACAAGTTGGATCTAAACACGCCTGATGGAGCTGACATTATTGATCAGGCAACTGGCGAAATTGTCGGCAGTTCAGGTCCATCTCAGAAGTTTATTGTGGCATCGAAGAGAGGAACTCTTTCCGTTTCAGTAGCTGATGCCACCACTACGAGCGCTCTGAAGCCGGTAAGTTACACACCAAATGCGCCTCAAGATATAGATAAAGGCTGGCATGGTGTTTTGCTAGGACTAGCCGGACAAAATGGTTATGTAGTGACACCAAAAAATCCGGATGGCTTAGTTGGCGTCAACGGCAAGCTTTATCGCGGGCAACTGTTACTTACGCCTAATCGCTCAAGCAACGACAAACTCAACGTGATCAACTTGGTTGATTTGGAAGATTACCTTCTTTCTGTTTTGCCGTCGGAGATGCCGTCACAGTGGCATCCGGAAGCACTTAAAGCACAAGCTATTGCTGCGCGCTCATACGCGATGGCCAATTTAGGCAAGCATGCAACAGATGGCTATGATGTGAAAGCCAATACGGAAGATCAAGTTTACACAGGCGTTGCACAAGAAACAGAAGCCGGAAATTTAGCAGTGGCACAAACGCAAGGAATTGTTCTCAAACAATTCGGCAAAATAATCACGGCATATTTTCATAGCGGCGGCGGTGGACACACGGAAGCGCCAGAATCAGTGTGGGGAGGGGCCAGAAGTTATCTTCAATCTGTGCCTGACTTTGATGACGCATCACCGAAGTTTTCCTGGCTACAGGACTCATCAACTGACGCTCTTGAAGAAACATTGCGAAAGAACAAAGTCGATGTTGGCTCACTGTTAAACATAGAAATTCTCTCGCGCAGTGATGCCATGAGAGTGCAAAAGATGCTCATATCCGGTAGTAAAGCGGCTCGAGTGGTCTCTGGTGAGCAATTCAGACGATTTCTCGCTCTGCCAAGTACCAAATTTAACGTCGGTGTCGAGGCAGGCAGGTACGTTTTTGCCGGGCGCGGCTTTGGACATGGACTTGGGCTTTCACAGTGGGGAGCCAAGGCGTTGGCGGAAAATGGTTATAATGCTCCCCAAATACTTAAGTACTATTATAAGGATGTCATGCTGGACTACATCTAGCCTTTAGGAATTAAATTGTGGAACATCTGTTAGCGCAAACTTTTGCAGTCTTCGTAATGCTGGCAATTCTCAGCATACTTATTCTTGTCCATGAATTTGGACATTTTTCAGTTGCAAGATTTTTTGGTTTTCAAACGCCTGTATTTGGATTTGGATTGCCATTCGGTCCATATGCAGTTCTTGGAAAGAAATGGGGAACAGAATTCCGCGTTTACGCGTGCTTGCTTGGTGGCTTTGTTGCTATCCCTGAATTAGGTGATGAATCAAGTACTCATGAAGAAACATTCGGGCTGCAACTAAAACCATTCCGAAAATTCCCAATTTGGCAACGCATTTGTGTGGCGCTTGCCGGTGTGACATTCAACGTTATCTTTGCTTACTTTGTGATGGCTGCAATGCTTTTCTCTTTTGGTGAGCCGGCGCAACCGACAATTGTTCATTCACTTATTGCCAGCAATCCAATTGCCAAAGAAGCCGGAATTCAAATTGGTGACCAGATACTTGAAATCGACGGCTATACGGTAACCACTACCGATGAAGCCGTGCACCTTTTGGTTGCGCGCAAAATGCAAGAAGTCAGCGTCAAGGTTATTCGTGACGGTAAAGACATGCTTGTACCGATGACGACAAACAAAGATGGCAAAGTTGGTATGGCGCTTGTTTCAAAAGGTCCCATTAGCTATCACAAAGTTGATGGTGGATTTCTCAATGTAATGATGCTTGCCGGTGAAAGACTTTGGGTCTTAACAGCAAGTATGCTCGATGCAATGGGGCAGATGATAGTTGGAGTTGCCTCCGGTGGTCATGCCGGTGGTGTTAACGGGCAGCCTGCTTTTAGCGTGCAGGATTTGCACGGTGTTCTTGCCGTTATCAAAATTGGTGCAGATATTGCCCAGCAAGACTGGAGTCAACTGTTCTTGTTCACCATTATGATCTCTGTCGACCTGGCAATTATTAACGTCTTGCCGTGGCCGGCACTTGATGGTTGGCACGTGTTTGCCATGCTCATTGAAGCGGTACGTGGAAAGCCGATGCACGATACTACTCATGGAGAGATAGTGAAGTGGGGCTTTATCAGCCTGCTTGTCTTAATGGCAGTTGTTATGGTCAACGACGTAACTGCATTACTCACAGGCAAGTTGGACCTGAAGAAGAAAGACAAGACTCAAATTGAAGCTCCTAAGGATGAGAAGCCATCGCTTCAAACTCCGCCTGCAGAAGAAGCTTCAAAAGAAGAAACCACCAAGGATTCGGCAGTGCCGGCACCGGCTACACCTTAACCAAGGTCGTAAGTATTTGGTTCGTTAAGCGGCTCAACACTCTTGCGGGATGCTTCGTCGAGAAATTGTATCCACTCTTCGGTGACGAATGTCAGCGCCGCTAAAATAGTTGCGGGACTGCGCATTTCTGTCATAAACATTGGACGGTTATGTTGATAAACAATATGTCCAATGAATTGAAATATCCAACCGATTACAAACATGCCTGTGGCAAGTCTCTTGTTAAAGAATGACACCGGGATCGATAATGCGATGAGAGGGACCCCTATCATATGCGTAATTCGGCACCCTTTTGTGCTGTGCTGTCGTCTATATTCAGCCAGCTGACTTTGAAATTCATCTATCTTCAAGATGTGATCGAGCATAAGGGTACCTATTTTCGGAGTGCCTATATTTTATATACCCTATCAGGTTTCTAGTAACCACGCTTGAGGGTCTGCTGCTGTTTCGCTCTTTCGCGAGCATCCGCCTGCTGTAGCGCCACAATGTGCTTTGGATCGTAAGGATATTTGCCGGCTAATTCATGAAATTGCTGATACATCATGCCGGCTTCGGCAGGCAAACCCACCTTTTCCAGCACATAAGCGATGTTGTAATAGGCTCCGTCAAACTGTGGATTTAATGTAACTGCCGTCTGGTATTGCGAAAGAGCCCCATTGAGGTCGCCTGTTGCTTCAAGCGTAAATCCTAGATTCTGCATCGCTTCAAAGCTGGCGGGGTTCAACTCAAGGGCTTTGTTGAAACTCTGGCGAGCACCCTGCAAATTATTATCTTCGAATTGTCCAAGTCCTCGTGCAACTAGCGCGTCAACTTCAGCGGGATCAAACACAACAATTTGATCTTTCTTGCTTCTCTTTTTCTGTTTTGCTTCCTTGCGCAATTGCATTTCCAATTCGGCAATGTGTTTGAGAATTGCTTGATTGTCCTTAGTAACAGAAGCTGCCTCCTTCCAAGCATCCACTGATTCTATTCGCTTGCCTTTGAATTCCATGCAGCGGGCAATGATGCGTTTGATTGCCACAGGATCAATTTTTGGGTAGTTCTTTGTATCGCCGTAAGAGGGACTTATCTTCTCAGCTTCTTTTACTTCAAGCATGCAACGATCAAGGTCACCTCTGTAGTATCGTAGTTTGCCAAGTTCAAAATGTGCTGCTGCATGGCGTGGGTCAATTGCCAAAACAGTGCGATATTCTTTTTCCGCATCATCCAGTCTGCCGTCGGCACAGTAGATGGTGCCTAAGTAATAATGCACCATTGGATTGTCCGGAACTAAACGAGCGCATGTAAGGAGTTTATCCAACGCGGCGTTGTTATCACCAATGCCTGCACGTTCAAATATGGCTAGCCCCAAATCTCTTTGGGCATCATAAAAATCAGGCTTCAAACGTGTTGCCGTTTCAAACCTATCAATGGCGCCATCAAGATCACCCTTCTCTTTTAGAATTTGTCCCAATTGATAGTAAGGAGGCGGATACTTAGGATTGATTTCAATGGATCTAAGAAATTGATTTTGCGCTTCGTGAGTCCTGTTCATCCTGCGCAATAAAACTCCGTAGTTATAAGTGCATTCAACGAAGTTGCTGTCTATATTCAAGGCGGTGCGAAAGTATCTCTCGGCTTCCGGGTTATTGCCTGTTTCCATATAACAAAGTCCCAAATATTGTTGGGCATTTTTGTTGTCCGGATCGTAGCCAATAGAACGCTTTAACTGTTCGATGGCACCGAGATAGTCACCATTTTGAATGAGGGACATGGCTTGCTGATAATGCTGTCGAGCGTACGGTGAGTCACGTTCTGCAAGGCAGATGTTGCTTGAGTCACAGATTATGAAACCAATGGATAAGACGAGCAGGAGGGCAAATTTAGCTGCCTGCAATTTCACCATTACTAATCTCCACTGCAAATTGGGGCTTCAGGCTACTAACCATAATAGCCTCCGCCAAATAATTTGTCATGGAATCCCAATGACTATTGCTTTTGTTGACTTTCCTGGTCTTTGTCGAGCCTGTGCTGGCGCATTAGGGTATCTAGGTTGAAAGCTCCTGTTGCCGAAGCCAAATTGTTGGTTACGGCAGCTTCCGGCATTCGGCGAGCGCGGTTCCAGGAATTAATTGCTTCGTTGGCCATTTTTAAGGCTACAGGAATTGGGTCTATTGCCGCTGGAGAGTTAGCGACAGGCAACGGTTCGTATTGGTGGTCGCGGAATTGCGAACGAACCCAGCTGTGTACTTTATCGACTCGTGCATCAACTTCTTTGCCGGAAAGACCTGCTGCAAATGCTAATGCTTCTGCAATTGGCCCTGAGTTAAAGACGTCGACCATATTCATTTTGCCAAGTTGCGGATCCGGATATTTAGCGTTGAACTCTTCGACGTACTTGTCGAAGCCTTCAACCTTGTCCAGATTCTTTATGGCGGCATCAGATATTGTCTGCGCGAGATCCAAACATCTGTCGACTACTTTTCCCTGGTCAGGCAAGCACTCGTGCAGAGTTTTTCCGTTCAGTCTTTCCAATGGCTGGAACAATTGTTTCTGTGCTGTTTTCTTGATTGCCGTATCCCAAACTGCCAGAGGTATTTCTAAGAAATTGCCTGTTCTTGAATGTCTACCTGTTTGTTCGTTGTAGTTAAGCATTTCCCAGCGATAGGTGTCGCCTGCTTCGCTTGCTCTATTAGCCCAGTTGGTTAGAGCATTGGCTATGTTGAGCGATCTTTCGTGCCCGTTGGCGCGCATTCTCATAACTTCAGCCATAGCTAGAATACGACTACGTCCCAAATTGTGAACTTCAAATCCTAATGGATTTTCAGCGTCCGCAAAGGCTTTCGAGATGTAGCTATTCTTACCCAGTTGTCCCTGCCAGGACATTTCGAGCGCTCCGTACTGAACTGCTAGTGCATGTCCGCTCACGCCGGTGCCGGCCCAATCGGAAGAGTTTTCGTTAGGCTGTGCTTTCAATATGTTCTTGATCGCCTCTTCGTAAGTTACAGGTTTGCCATTTTGATCTAGGAATGGCTTGCCGTTGCTTAGGGTCATCGCTTTGTTTTCGATGTTGTGTTCTTTTAGTGTTTCTTTGGCAATGTCACCCAACCACTTTTCGCGAGTCTTGGCGTCGAAGCGCAAGAATTGATTGAAAGTAAATTCGTGATCCGCTTCGTGACATTGTGCTGGACCGTCTCTGTGAACACGCGAGTCAGCTTCGACGACGGCTACAGCTGTGTCCATGACTTTTGGAATTGAAGGTTGAATGTAAGGGCCTTCATTGGTCGGCAATACCGCAGTAAGAGGCGGCTTGTGTTGTTTGATTGTTTCTGGTGGCACGCCTGCTTTGTTGATGAGTCCACCCATCTTTATCTTCCAAAAGTCGATGAAGAAGTTGTTGTGGTCTAGTGCTTTGGGAAGTCCAAACATGAATTGCTCTCGAGCGATTTTGTGTGTGTTCACAAAATCCATCAGTTCTTCTGCGTTTTGTTTGTTGGTCATTCGTTTGGCTAAAGCAATTATTTGATCGGTTGTTTGACGATAAACAGGATTGACCTTTTCATTAAGCGCTGGATTCTGTGATACCTCTGTGGGCATAATGATTCCGTTCTGCAGGTGATCAAATTCCTCTGCTTCTAGTGAGCGGGCGTTTTGAACCTCGGCACGAATTTGGCCAATCTTTGCCAAATTGTCTGCGTCGTATGTGAATTTGTCTTGTCCCGAGACTGGCAGCTCTGGAGCATCGGGCTTCGCCGACTTTTTAGCTGCCTCAGTTTCTGTTTTTTCTGCTGCAAACAAGTCTTTGATCTCTTGCTCTTTCCGGCGGAGCATTTTAAATTCATGGATCTTAGCGACGTTGTGCTCATCGATTTTTACTTGAATGGCATCACGATTTTCGGTGAGCTTGGTCTCTACGCTTTTTGCAGATTGAGAAACTGGGTCAGCAAATGCTTTCACTGCTCTGCCGAGGGGATTTCTTGTGCTATTCAATAAATTTGATTTAGCAACATCTAAACCAGGAAAATGTTTGTCAATTACTTTGCCCGCAACATGCTCGCCTTTCATGCCAAGCTTGATACCGACCAAACTGTCGAGTGCAAACAT
The DNA here is from genome assembly GCA_019744775.1 of Candidatus Obscuribacterales bacterium. NCBI lineage: Bacteria > Bacillati > Candidatus Melainabacteria > Candidatus Obscuribacterales > Candidatus Obscuribacterales bacterium. The sequence goes on along the minus strand of JAIETZ010000001.1, from coordinate 763,727 downwards.
CCCGTAACCGTCGCCCATTTTGTCGGCGGCTTTATCGAGATCTGCGCGACTACGCTTGTTTAGTGCGGCGCTACAAGCTTCAATTCCTGGTGTTAGTGCATCTTTTACGAATGACAGTCCCATTACTGTGCCTACTATGGCTTTAACTGCGCCAGCTTTTGGTAGCAAGGTACGCATGCCGACGCCAATTAAAAAAGCTGATCCCGCTTTGACTCCTGTTTCACCCCAGTGTTCTGGTGTCAGATCGTGAACTACTGCTTTACCGAAACCAACAGTTGATTTTGCTGCACCTGATCCAAGCACGTAAGCAATACGGCTGCCTGTTCCCATTAGGCTATCGTCAGTCAACGCACTGTCGACTGTTTTGTTGACGGATTTGCCGACTTGGTCGCTAGATGATGTTAGATAGTCGAGTAATAAATCAGGTCCGGAGTCTGTCGCGTGTGGTGCTTTGCGCTTCTCTAATTGGTCTTGAGGAAAACTGGCTCCATCAATCGAATTACCCATTTGGAAAAGCCCTCCAGAGGCATTAAGTTGTTGCCAAGAAGATTAAACGACTTTCCTTTTATTGTCGCGGGGAAAACCCCACTGACATGGCTTATGACCAACGGGTTTTATCTTGGCTAGTCGGAATGGGTACTTCCTCTGGCATAATTGTTTAGAAATTGTGTGAATTTAGAAATTGCAGAGATAGGATAAATTTCGTGCCTAACAAGATTGATGAAAAGGTAGCTGACCGAATTAGAGGCACAATTCTAGGTTCGGCTGTGGCTAATTCCATGGGAGGAAGCTGCATTGGGCTTACTCGCAGGGAAATTGTCGCTAGTCTTGGACCACAAGGCATTAGAGACCTGAGCCCAGGACTTTTGCGTAGTCATCTGCCGGGGCACGAGCCAGGCACAATTTTGGCCGATACATATTCAGCGCTGGCAATAGCAGATTCTCTAATTGCCAACAAAGGCAAGTTTGATTCCGGCGATCTCAAAGGACGTCTTACCGGATTACTTGAGTCAGAGCCCTTTTTGAGAGGCGCACCAGGTGCTCCGTGTTTAGCTTCGTTGCGTCGCATGGCTGATGGCGAAGAACCAGTGAATGATAATTCGCCTGAAGCATTGCATGATTCTGCTGCAGTGCGTGCGTATCTAATTGGCTGTTTGCCCGATACAAAGTCGGTCGTGGACATTGCTGTTGAACAAGCAAAATTGACGCACGCAGACAGTCGAGTTTGGGCTGCTGCTGCAGTATTGGCTGAAAGTGTTTCCGGATTTATCAGTGGCAAGCGTTTAGACAATGAGCAAGAAGTCCGTGATTTTGTAAAAGCAGAATTTGCCACCGCGCAAAAAATTGATGCGCGCTTTGCAGAATACTGGGACGACGTTGCTCCAGATCTCGACTACATTCATCCGGCACATGAACTGCCTTATTCGCTCTTGAACATTGAATCTGATGTGCAGGAAGCGGTACCGACCGCTTTCGGAATATTCCTCATATTTCGTCACAATTTGGAAGAAGCTTTATGCGCCGCCGCGTCTGCCGGTGGAGACACCGACACGGGCTCGGCAATTGTCGGAGCATTATCGGGCGCCTATCACGGAGCCTCTGCCATTCCCGAGCGTTGGCTGAAGCAATTGCCGGAGCGTAACAAGCTGGAAGCGGCTGCAGATAGGCTAATTGCGCTGTGGCAATAACGTCCCGAATTGACGTCCTTATATAAATCTTTAAAGACAGAACGCTCAAGAACTAGTTAAATCGTCTATTCGCGCATTTTTAAGCGGTAGAGGGATATTTATGCAGACTAATACGGCCACAAAAGAAGGAACCACAAAAATGGGAATGCTGGATGACAAGGTTGCCATCGTAACCGGCTCAGGACGCGGCATTGGTAGAGCTATCGCTACCTTGATGATGAAGCAAGGCGCCAAAATCGTCATTACCGATATTAACGAAGAAACAACCAAAACAACTGCTCAAGAGCTTAAGGCAGAAGGCGGAGATGTAATTGGCGTGCCATGTAACGTTACTCAAGCGGACAGCATTGAGAAGATGGTTGAAACGGTTCTTAACACCTGGGGACGTATCGACATCCTTGTAAATAACGCCGGTATTACCCGCGACGATCTATTTATACGTATGACCGAAGAAAACTGGCAGGCAGTCATCGATACAAACCTGACCTCCGCTTTCAAAGTCACAAAGCCTGTACTCAAGGCTATGTCCAAGCAGCGTTTTGGTCGCATCATCAATATTGCCTCAACAACTGGTGTTCACGGCAATGCTGGTCAAGCCAACTATGCCGCAGCTAAAGCCGGTTTAATCGGATTCACCAAGACCATTGCTCGTGAATACGCTTCACGAAACATAACCTGCAATGCAGTTGCTCCAGGATTTATTGCAACTGACATGACTAAGGCACTTGGTGAGGAAAAAATAAGCAAAGTTGTAGAGCACATTCCGCTAGGCAGAATGGGCACTCCAGAGGACATCGCCAGAGCCGTGGCATTTTTTGCCGGACCGGCAGAGTACGTTACAGGTCAGGTAATTAAGGTCGATGGGGGCTTGTATATCTAAGCTGGCGCCTATTTCATCGGTTTGTGAACGATGGTTTCAGAGTGTGACTACAGAGCCTTAGGGCATGCTATCCTATTGAGCCTCTGTTAAAGAGCGAACCAGGGTTGCTATAGAGCAATCCGCAACAAATTTTCGGACGGACATAAGGGGGTTTTAAGAACCAATGGAAGAGAAGGAAGCATTCGAGCGCGTAAAGAAAGTCACAGTTGCTCAACTTAACGTCAATGCTGACGAAGTAACCATGGAAGCTAGCTTCACTCAAGACCTGGGTGCTGACTCATTGGATACAGTAGAGTTGGTAATGGCTCTTGAGGAAGAATTCGGTTGCGAAATTCCTGATGAAGATGCCGAAAAGATCACCACCGTTGGTGAAGCAGTTAAGTACATCTCTGCCCACATCTAGGCAGTTAATGACACCATAATTCGCACACGGCCTCATCGCAAAAATGAGGCCGTGTGTTTGGTAGTTGAACCACAAGAAGCGAAGCAAATAAGGAGTGCCGGAAGGCTTAGCGAAGGTGTAGCGAAGCGGAACCGGAGCGTTATAAAAATTATGGACGAAAGAGTAGTAGTCACAGGTTTGGGTCCAGTCTGCGCAGTAGGCGTTGGTAAAGACGAATTCTGGAATGGAATTGTCTCTGGTAAATCCGGAGTGAGGAAAGTCACCTTGGTTCCGGAAGCGGAACAATCAGCGTGCAAAATTGCAGCTGAAATGACAGAATTTGATCCAACGCAGTGGGTTGATCCCAAAAAAGCGAAACGTATGGATCGTTTTATTCAGATGGCTATTGCAGCAAGTAAACTTGCAGTCGCTGATGCGAAGCTGGATATGGATCAAGAAGATCCTACTCGCGTTGGAGTTTGTGTCGGTTCTGGTGCTGGTGGTTTTCAAACTTTAGAAAATCAATTTCGTGTCTTGCTACAAAAAGGACCGGATCGCTGTTCACCATTCACAGTGCCTGCACTTATCGTGAATATGGCCGCTGGTTGGATCTCTATTTTGCATAAAGCAAAAGGACCGAACTCTTGCACCGTCACAGCTTGTGCAACATCAGCTAACTCAATTGGAGATGCTGTCAGATTCATTCAACGCGGCGAAGCTGATGTAATGTTTGCAGGCGGCAGCGAAGCACCGATTACAACTCTATGTATGGCAGGATTTGCTGCAGCAAGAACACTTTCAACCCGCAATGATGATCCAACACGAGCAAGCCGTCCGTTTGATCGTGATCGCGATGGATTTGTAATGGGTGAAGGTGGTGCCATTATTATTCTGGAATCGCTCAGTCACGCTAAAAAGCGTGGTGCTCATATTTATGCGGAAATTGCTGGGTTCGGTCTGTCGGGCGATGCCTGGGACATTGTGCAGCCGCCAGCTGATGGCGAAGGCGCAGCGCGTGCCATGGTAATGGCATTAAAGGACGCCAATTTAAAGCCGCAAGACGTCAACTACGTCAATGCGCACGGCACATCAACAACGCTTGGGGACCGTGCTGAGACGACTGCTATTAAGCGAGTGTTCGAAGACCATGCTACAAGCCGTAAGCTGGCTGTTAGTTCAACCAAGTCAATGACAGGGCACTTAATTGGCGCCGCTGGAGCTATTGAGGCTATAGCTTCAATCATGGCTATCCACGATTCCATTTTGCCTCCTACTATCAACCTGGATAATCCGGATCCTGAATGTGACCTTGACTACGTGCCCAACCAAGCGCGCAAGAATACTCCTGTAAATGTGGCAATGTCGAATAGCTTCGGCTTCGGCGGACACAATGCCAGTCTGGTATTCAAGAAGTATGTAGGGTAAACTACTTACTTGTTTAGCTAAGAGTAAAAATGACTGAGTTAATCGGGGCTTCGGTCCGCAAGCTAAAGCAGATGTTGGTGAACAAAGAGGTTTCCGCTCGGGAAATTCTCAAGGCGCACCAAGAGCAAATCGATCGTCATGAAAAAGAGATTGATGCATTCAATTGCCTGACTGAAAAGCTGGCTGAAAAGCAAGCAGACGAAATTGATAAGCTGGTGGCATCTGGTGGAAGTTTGCCTGCCTTGGCCGGCATTCCTATTGCTATCAAAGACAACATTTGCATCAAAGACTACAAGACAACTTGCTCAAGCAAAATATTGGCTGACTTTGTGCCACCATATGATGCAACTGTCGCAAACAAACTTTTACAAGCCGGTGCATTGCCTGTCGGCAAAACCAACATGGATGAATTTGCTATGGGTTCATCGACTGAAAACTCTGCAAATAAACTAACGAGAAATCCATGGAATACTAAGACTGTTCCTGGTGGATCTTCAGGTGGATCAGCAGCAGCAGTGGCAGCTGGATTTTCAGTTGTCTCACTTGGTTCTGATACCGGCGGCTCAATTAGACAGCCGGCATCGTTTTGTGGCGTAGTCGGTATGAAACCGACATACGGCATGGTTTCAAGATTTGGTTTAGTGGCATTCGCTTCCAGTCTCGATCAAATAGGACCGTTTGGTAGATCAGTTGAAGATGTTGCCCACGTTCTTTCAACAATTGCAGGACATGACGCAAATGATTCGACATCTATCCAGCAAGCAGCACCTGATTTTGTTGCTGCGCTGACAGGCAATATTTCGGGCATGAAAATTGCCGTTATCAAAGAATTTCTTGCCGAAGGAATTGAAGCTGAAGTCAAAGAGTCAATTGCTGCCGCTGCGGAAACTTATAGAAAGCTCGGAGCCCAAGTTGAAGAAGTATCAATGCCGAATTTCAAACATGCGCTTCCTGTTTATTACTTGCTTGCAACAGCAGAAGCTTCAGCAAACTTGGCTCGCTACGATGGCGTGAAATATGGTCACCGGAATAAGGAAGCAAAAGACATTCTTTCTATGTATTACAAGACGCGCCAAGAAGGTCTAGGCGCTGAAGTAAAACGCCGCATCATGCTTGGCACATTTGCACTGAGCTCGGGCTATTACGATGCCTACTACAAGAAAGCCCAGCAAGTGCGCAGGCTCATCAAAGAAGATTTCGATAAAGCATTTGCCAAGTTTGATCTTGTCATTTGTCCGACTGCACCATCTACAGCTTTTGAATTTGGTTCCAAAACATCAGACCCGTTGAGCATGTATCTTTCAGACATTGCGACAATTCCTGCCAACTTGGCTGGGATTCCGGGAATTTCCTTACCATGTGGTTTCGACAAAAACGGATTGCCGATTGGACTTCAATTATTAGGTCCGGCGCTATCCGATGCAAAGCTATTGAATGCTGCGCATGCTTTTGAAAATGCCACTGAGTTTCACAAACGTCTTTCACCGATGCTGTCAAAAGTAACAGCATCCTGAACTTGTATTTGCGAGGAAATAGTTCTATGAACAAAGTAAGTCTTACAGCTGTAGTGTTAGCAGCTATCGTCGGCAGCCCGGCATTTGCTCAAGCCCCCGGCGATATATTCAACGGTCAGCCAAGCATGATCCCAGGCACAGGTGCCGCTGAAAGCGCATTGAATCAAGCTGGAGCCGATCCCAGTAATTTCAAAGCCGGTGATTTTACCGATGACGAAAAGCGCATGCAACATAAGTACCGCGACAGCATCAAGCATGCCAAAGCGCTTATCGATAAGGGTACATCTATGATGGACCACGGTAAGAAAACAGGCAACGACAAAGAATTCAAGAAAGGCATGATATTTAAACAAATTGGCGAGCGCACATTTGGTGAATTGAATGCCAACAATCCGTTCCCATTGCCAGGTGAGCAGCTAAAGTCGGAGACTACGCAAGAAGCGACTGTAGCAGATGCCACTTCGTCAGAAGCAGCCAAGCCTGAACCAGCCAAAGAACAAAAGGCTGAAAAGAAAGAGAAGAAATCCAGATTCGGAATGCCGCACTTCGGCAAGAAGAAGGCATCAGCTCCAGCTCCTGCAGAGCCCGAGTCTCAAACTTCTAACGATCAGTAACGAACATTATTGTCCGTAGGGATACCACCAAGATTTGGCTTCGGTTTTGAATTCCCAGTGGACATGTTTTGTCTCGCGGAATTCGTCGAGCCCTTCTTGACCAAGTTCTCGAGCGCCGCCGCTCATCTTCATGCCGCCGAATGGTCCGGCGTAATTGTCAGTTAGCGGATCGTTTATCCAGATTGTGCCGGCTTTAACTTCTTCGAGGAAGAGTTTTGCTTTGAGTGGGTCGCTGCTCAATAGACATGCGCCTAAACCGAATACACAATCGTTAGCTAAAGCGATAGCTTCATCGAATGTTTTATATTCCATGATTGGAATAGTTGGTCCAAATGTCTCTTCTTTCATGATGAGCATTGAATGATCGACATTGGCAATTACTGTCGGCTCGTAGAAGTAGCCTTTGGACAGGTGCTTGGGAATATTGCCGCCAGTCAAAACTTTGGCGCCTTTGCCGACAGCTTCATCAACATGCTTCATTACCTTTTCGCGATAAGAGGCGCCAATCATTGGTCCCATATCAGTTGTTGATTCAATTCCGGCTCCGAGTCTAAGGCTCTTTACGTGAGTGAGAAGCGCTTCTGTAAATGCCGGCGCTTTTGATTTTGGTAGATAGACACGCTCAGTAGATGTGCAGACTTGTCCGGCGTTTGTAAGAGCTGCATAAGCAAGTGCCTTAGCTGCCAATTCCGGATCTGCATCTTCGGCGATAATGAATGCGTCTTTGCCGCCTAATTCTAAGTGCAATTTCTTCATCATCGGTGCAGCGAGTGATGCGATGCGTTGACCAATTTGTAAACTGCCGGTGAAGGCAATTACTGGAACATCCGGATTCAAGACTAGTGGTTCAGCAACTTCATTGCCGTATCCGGTTATGGTGCTGACTACACCTTCAGGGAAATGATCGAAGCAATGCTTTTGAATGTAGAGACTGGATAGTGGTGTCAGTTCACTTGGTTTGATAATGACCGTGTTGCCTGCAGCAAGAGCAGGAGCAACTTTCCATGCCATTAGAAGCAAAGGATAGTTCCAAGGAATGATACATGCGGCAACACCGTATGGCTCTTTGATAACCATGTTGAGCTGGGAGTATTCACCTGAAGGCAATACGCGCCCGCGCTCGTGACGTCCCAATTCAGCGTAATAGTCAAATGTGTTTGTCAGCCACTCAAACTCTTCTTCGTTTTCCGGGACAGGCTTGCCTTGCTCTAGAGTCAAAAGCCGAATAATCTCGTCCTTATGCTCACGCATCTTGGCGGCAGCTTCGTGCATCATGTGGCAACGCGCATTAGCCGGAGTGCGGCGCCAAGTGCTAAATGCCTCCTTAGCCTTCGCTACAAGCTTATTAGCGTCGTCGGCGGTCTGACGGGCTACCTCGTCCAATACCTCTTCTGTAGCAGGGTTTATAACGGCAATAGACTTGCTGTTGCCACGTGCCAATTGCGGATCTTGTGTTTGCTGAAGAGACATCTGAAACCCCTTTAATAGAGTAGATGGGCGAGCTATATAGAACCCAAATTATACCGTTAGATTAAACCTGGGTTGTCAGCATTGGCTTTCTTTGAACTTTTTAGGGGGTAATTCCGTCTATAGAGTAGGGAGGCATTGTGGCGTGGCAATTTAGGCTGTGTATACAAAATTGTATATACAATTTTGGGTTGTCATGTATAATGAATGTAAGTAGTGATTATTCAGTTCATGCTCAATGGGTTGCGCTTCCAATACGATTACGACAAAGGACGGTCAAATTTTAACAAGCACCATATCCATTTTGAGAAAGCAGCGTTAGTATTTTTCGACACACTTAGGACGATCGCCTTCAACGGAAGTTACGACGATGAGGAGCGTTGGGAAACAATTGGATTGGCAAGGGGCTTAATACTATTTGTGGTGTACACGGAGAGGAAAAACGAAGATGGTCAAGAAGTCACGCACCTCATCTCAGCGAGGAAAGCAGACAAAAGAGAAAGAGAGCGAATGGATCTTAAGCCCTGATGAAATTGCCGAGCTTGAGGCGCTTAAGGCAATGCCGGACGAGGAAATTGATTACAGCGACATACCGGAAGTATTCGATTTTAGTGACTGGAAAAGAGTGCACTATCGCCCCGTCAAACATCAAATTAGTTTTCGAGTTGATGTTGATGTACTGATCTTCTTTCAGATGGCAGGCAAGGGCTATCAGACGAAGATGAACAAGGTTCTTCGCGATTACATGCGACTGAAGAGACGAGAAGCTTACATTGCGGAATTCGGCGAGCCTACAGAAGAGGACCGAAAGCTGATGCCTGGTGGTAAGAAAGTCGCGGTAAAGCTGAAACCTCGTAAAAAGAAAGCGAAAGTTGCGGCAAAAACCAAGACTCTCGTCCCGACGCGCTCAAAGCGCAAGAAATCCACACGCAAGAAAAATCCACGGAAGTGAGATTCTATTTCTTGGCTTTATCGGAGTATGCTTTTTCTAGGTCAGCTTTAGTAATTGCATAGTACGGATGAGACTTGCCCAGAGATTGTTCTCTAAGAGTCAATGCTTTTTCGAGTACAGGTATTGCCAAATCCGGTCTTCCTGCGGCGATATAAGTCTCACCTAAGTTCGTTAGAATACGACCTCGAAAGACGCTGCCTTCACCCTTGATAGGTTTTGTAATTTGGTCAGCTTCAAGAAGGAATTTTTCAGCTTCGCTGTACTTACCTAATTTGGTTGATATTGCACCCATATTGTCCAGGTCAACGGCAACTTCGGCATTATTGCGTCCTGTGATAGCCTCATCAAGCGTCCAGGCTTTGCGAAAATCTTTGTCCGCTTGTGCATAATTGCCCAGCTTCATTTCAATTGTGCCGCGTGTATCAAATAAAGGAGCCATTGCGTGATCGTTTTCACCAAGCAATTTCTTGCGCATATTGAATGCTTTATCAAGCCAAACTTGTGCGTCTTTATAGTCACCCTGATCAATTTTTAGTTTGGCCATGCCGTTGTAAATACTGGCTAGGTTAGAGTCTTCGTTTATACGAATATCCTTCTGCCAAATTTGCAAGCCTTCGTTATAGAGTCTTTCGGATTCACTGTAGTGACCTATGTCTTTATTGATGCTGGCGAGATTTGTTGTAACAAATACCCGTCCTTGGTGCTGTTGCTTGAGACTTGTTCTGGATAACTCATAAGCTTTGGTCGCAGCTAAAAGAGCTAATTTGAACCTGCCCTGGACTCTATAGACTTCAGCTAGATTGTTATAGGTGTTTGCAAGACGAGGATCGTTGTCGGAAAAATGCTTTGATTTGGCTTCTTCTAGGGCTAGTTGAAACTCGCTTGCGGCCATGTCGTAGTTACCGTTTTCAAATGCCTTTTTGCCGAAGCTTATGTGAGTGTAGTAGGGAATGCTCTGATAGCCTGCGTAAATGACGTAGCAGGCAGATATTATCCATGTAGTTCGCGTGACTATCTTGAAATACTTGCTTTCAATGACAGTTGATTTGAACCAGCCTTGCCAGGCGACAACTTTACCTCGGAGTTGCTTAAAAGAACTCATTAGGGACTCGGTGTTTCGAGTCTGAGGTTTTCCAGTACTGCGACAAACATATCGACTAAGAAAGGATCAAATTGTTTGCCGGCGCCATTGCGAAGAACGCTTATTGCGTCTTGTTCCGATAAGGCTTTTCTGTATGGACGATCGGAGATCATCGCGTGATAGGCATCGACAATTGCCACAATTCTTGCAGCAAGTGGGATTTCTTCGCCTTTCAGTCCTCTTGGATAACCTGTGCCGTCCCAGAATTCATGGTGGTATTCCAGAATATCGCAGACATCTTTGAGCGCCTTGACGGGGCGTAAAAGATCCGCTCCCATTTCCGGGTGTTTGCGCAGAATGGCAAATTCTTCTTCTGTTAAAGGTTGCTGCTTGTTGATAATCTCGTCTGATACGGACAGAAGGCCAACATCGTGCAGAAGCGTGGCGACGCGCACTTGTTCAATTTCCGGCTCTGCAAGTCCGTAGACTTTTGCTAAAAGCTCGGCAAAACGGGTTGTTTCAAGATGGTGGACTTTGTTGTACTCAGAGCGTGAATAAAGTGATGTCGCCAGTGACTTGATCATGTCGACAACTTCTGAGGCATGTTCTTCTGAAGTCTCAATATCCTCGGCTACAGATTCTACCGTCGGCTTTTTAGTTGTCTTGGTTTCTTTGGGAATATATTTTTGGAATAGAAGATCGCGAGCTATATGAACTTGATTGCGTCCCATGCGCTTAGACATATAAAGTGCACGGTCGGCCAATTCAATAAGTTGATCTTGGTTTTTGGAATCGTCCGGGAAGCTGGCAATACCAAAGCTTGCTGTTACCGAAATTTCAACATCTTCGTAGCGGATACGCTCATCTTCCAGGCGTGTTCTAATACGCTCTGCAAGTACGGCCGCACCTTCTTGATTTACTTCAGGCAGGATTAGGAGAAACTCTTCACCGCCGTAGCGCGCTGGAATGTCTACGTCACGGCATGCGGTGCGAATAAGCTTTGCCACTGATTTTAGTACAGCGTCGCCTGCTTGGTGTCCATGATTGTCGTTAATTGCTTTGAAGTGGTCAACGTCAAGCATGATAAGGCTTAGTTTGCGTTGATAACGTTCTGCCACACGCAATTGCTCGGTTAATTTCTCTTGGGCTGTTCTGTGATTGAACAAACCTGTAAGACCATCTGTTGTAGCTTGTCGTTGTACAAAGGCGTAGAGACGCGCATTGGCCACGCCGGAAGCTATCTGGTCGGCAACTTGTCTAAAGAAGCTGACGTTGTCCTGGCTCCACTGGGCTTGTGTTTCGCAACGGTGTCCGCAGAGAAGCCCTAGAAGCTTTTCTTCATAGGTGATTGGAACATAGAAAAGTGAGATAAGCGGGTAATTGTGCAGCGGTCCCTTGATGAAAACTTCGGGTCTACGCTCACGAGCGACGTCGCTTACAAACAGAGCCGTGTCCCAATTAAAGTGCTCTTTAAAAGTCTGCAGAATTTGCAAATCCAAATTCTTAGACAAGACATCATAGTCTTTGTCAGAGACATACTGAGCGCGGATGGTGTCGTCTTCATGTTCATCTGAGGGAAGAACCAAGAAGCAGGCATCCAAATTGAAGTAGCCGGCTAATGTGTCGAGCATCTCTTCGATGTTCGTGGACTTAATGTCGAATGACTTCCTAATGGAATTGCTTATGCGGTGAAGCAGTTGGTCTTGTCCATGACGCTTTTCTGCTTCGCGTCTTTGTAAGTCAATCTGTGAATTGGCTTTACGTAGTGCTAATTCTTGATTCTCTTTGGTCTCCTTGAGGAAAGACTCTTCAAGTTGTTTGGCTTGTTTGAGGCGTGCCAATTCTTCATGAGTATTGGAGAGTTGCTTGGCGTAATTCTCCAAAAGCTCCGAGTGGTAGACAAGCTCTCTTTGATATTTGATGTTGGACAACGCTGCCCGTACACGAGCTAGAAGTTCTTCTTCCGGAGCATTGTCAAAAATACAGTCGCTTGCACCGTTTTCTAAAGCCGCAGCTAACGTATGTTGTTCCGTGCTTGGAATAACAGCTACCACAGAAAGCTGACCACCTTCGCGCGACTCTTGTAGAAGTTCAACAACAGGGTTTTCCTTGGAGGCTAGAAATCTAGATTCCAGAACAACCAAATCAAATGTGTGTTCAGCAAGTGCTTGACCAATTTTTTCAATATTTTCAAGATCTGAAACTTTGTAGTTGTTTTCCAGTACTCTAGCGAAGCGTCTACGTGCTAGACGATCGGATACGATGATCAAAACGCTTTCAGTTGGACCTTCCTTCTCTTCTACTTCAGTAGAAGTACTTGAGACTTGTGCAGCTAGGGGGACCATTTGTTCTGAAAGGGAAGCGGCAAATTGTTTGAGTTCATTTATCTGCTCGTTGTCCATTTGACGGGTTTCGTCAAATGAGACCATTCGCAACATGCCAATAACAGCTTTCTTGCCGTTTGCGTCGGCATGAAGAATTGGGACAATTACATAGAGATAGCCTTGTGGCGGTTTATCGTGGCGCCAGGCTCTGCCTATCCAATGCTTCTTCGTCTGTTTAATCTTCTGGGCTATTAGCGTATGGGACACCTGCAATGGCTGCTTGTGTTCATCACATAGGCTTGTTGCCATCGTCTGGGCATCTTCGTGGCTGTCATCAGTAATAAAACTGGTCAGGTTTATTACTTCATGCGCACGCACGACATCGATGAGCCCAAAGTCAAAACGAAGCTTGCCGCAAAGATATCGCTTTACAGCTTCAAAGAATTCTGCAGTATTTGTTTCCGTCGTCATTACTTCTGAGTTTATCAAAATTTATTGGCAAAATACTTCTGCCACCACCACTGGAACATCATCAGTGTCCACAGTTCTTTACGTCGATCGAATTTCAAGCTGCGGTGTTCATCAAGCAGCTGCTTGACCTGTTCATATTGGAAAATGCCCTGCTGCCGGACAAACTTTTCACTGAATAGCTCATCAACAACCGAAGCCAATTCTTTGTTGAGCCACTTGGCAGTTGGAATGCCGAAACCTTTCTTGGGGCGATTGAGAATACTTTCCGGCAAATAGGACTTGAGTGCCTTCTTGAGCAAGTATTTGGTCTTCATGCCTTTTAGCTTAAATGACACCGGCAATTGACGGGCAAACTCCACAACCGGATAAGCCAAGAATGGCAAACGCACTTCCAAAGAAGCGGCCATGGATGCTCTATCTGATTTAACAAGCAAATCATCCGGCAAATAAGTGATTTGATCGATAAGCATTATCTTGCTTACTACATCTCTATTTCCATTGCCGTTTAGAAGTGGCGTATCTGTTAGTCCGCCATAAAGGCGATCTATTGTTTGCAGTGGGCTAAATTCGGGTTTGAGAAGGTTTAGTTGTTTGTCGATGGACATGCAACCCATCCAGCGATAGTGACGAACATCTTCCTTGTTGTCCACACTGGAAATAAAGCGTTTTGCTTTGAAGTCGAGACTTAGATTGTTGTGGGATACAGGCAATGAGTTAATTGCCGGCTCTAAAATTCCCTTGCGCAAGATGCCTGGAATTGCCTGCCAGTATCCAGCCATGCGGTGAGCCTGATAGGTTGGGTAACCACCGAATAATTCGTCGCCGCCTTCGCCCGACAGAGCTACGGTGACTGACTTCTTGGTCATTTTTGACAAGAAGAATGTCGGCAAAATAGAAGCATCGGCCATCGGCTCATCTAAAACTTGCCAGAGTTCAGTTAGAGTCTCCAACGCCATTTGTGGGGAGAATATTGCCGTGTGGTGATCTGTGCCTACGTGTTTGGCAACAAGTTCAGCATGGCTTGATTCATCAAACGATTGATCGGCAAAGCCAATGGAAAATGTTTTGAGACGATCCACATGGCGGGCAGCCAGTGCAGTAATTGCTGATGAATCGATACCGCCTGAAAGGAAAATGCCTAGCGGTACATCGGAAATGAGTCGTAGTTTTGCTGAAGTATCCAGCAATTCAATAAGTTTAGCTTCTGCTTCTTTCTCGGAAATGTTCTCGAGCTGCTGTTCAGGTTTACCGAGCCAATAACGCTTGGTTGTTACTTGTCCATTTTCTACGACCATGTAATGACCAGGCATCAACTTGTGAATACCTTCAAACATGCTCAGTGGTGCAGGCACATACTCAAGAGCGAGATATTTTTGCAGAGCTTCGCTGTTTAGTTGCTTCTTTGATTTTGGATGGGCAAGTATTGCTTTTAGTTCGGAAGCAAAAATTAGTTGACCATCAAAAACGCCCCAGTGAAGCGGCTTTTCGCCCATGCGATCACGAGCAATGAACAAGCGATCTTTGTTTTTGTCGTAGATGGCGAAAGCAAACATGCCTTCCAAAAACTGCAGACAATCAATGCCGTAGTCTTCGTACAAGTGGACAATTGTTTCTGTATCGGAATGCGTTTTTAACTTGTGACCAGCTGCAACAACTTTCTTTTGCAACTCTTGAAAGTTGTAAATTTCGCCGTTAAAAACAATCCAGACAGAATCATCTTCATTGGAAATTGGCTGCTGTCCAGTTGCCAGGTCGATGATAGAAAGGCGTGTCATGCCTAGAGCGGCTGGACCTACTGTGGTCATGCCACGCTCATCCGGCCCACGGTGGTGGATGGTCTGGCACATAGCTTGAAGCGTCCCTTGGTCAGGACCAATGGGACTTCCGTTTAAGTTGAAATAACCAACTATGCCACACATTATTTAACGCTCCGGCTGCACTGCGTTTCGCCTTCGCTTGCCTCCGGCTCCCCATCTTCGCTCGGCGGCGACCGCCTCATCGGCGCTCTTGCCTCGCTTCTGGCGCATTAACTTTCAATGCGAGATTATACTTGTAAAAGCAGGATTCAGTCTCGGTTTGAGGCTCAATTTGAAGGCGATGTTAAACTAAAAAACTATGACCAGTTTGCTTCGGTCCTATACTGACGACTTCTATCGCCGTTCCACCTTGCTTGTGGCACGGGACCTTCTTGGCGCCCAATTATGCCGCAAAATAGGTCTTAAGACCGTCCTCAGTGGTCCTATCGTAGAGGTGGAGGCATATACGGCAGATGATCCTGCTTGCCATGCCTCTCGAGGAAAGACCAAGCGCTGTGAAGTCATGTTCGGTCCTCCGGGGCATGCTTACGTTTACTTCATCTATGGGATGTATCATTGCCTTAATGTCGTCACGGAGCCAGACGGTACTCCAGGAGCGGTTCTAATTCGAGCCGTTGGCGCCGAGGGCACAAATGGACCTGGTAAGCTTTGCCGTGAGTGGGAAATTGATGTTAAGCATAACGGCTCAAGCCTCATTGAGCCCGGGTCAGACTTATGGATATGCCCGTCAACACCTCTAAAAGATTCTGAAATTGCTGTGTCTCCCCGGATAGGAATATCGTCGGCGCAAGATAGACTCTGGCGATTTTATGTTAAAGACCATCCGGCTGTGTCCGGCAAAAAGCACGTTCACAAGTCTTACTCGGCAAGGAGAAAATAGGTGCGAAAAATATTGCCATGGCTGGCAGTTGCCGTGTGGATGATTGTTATCTGGTGCTTTTCCGCTCAACCGCATTCAGGAGCAATTACGCAACAGTTCTTCGGCGACTTCAATATGCTGATGAGAAAATTTGGGCACGTAAGCGAATACACGATTTTGTTTTTGCTTCTGTGTTGGGCTCTTAAATCGACAGATGAAAACCTGAAGCTAGGCAAAGTTGCATTCCTTGCAGCAGCCGTGGCAGTTTTCTACGCCATAGGCGACGAATGCCACCAGTTTTATGTACCCGGTAGAAGCGCTACGCTGTTTGATGTCTCAGTTGACTGCTTGGGTATTAGCCTCGGACTGCCCATCTTGTTGAGTGGTTTCGGCAGACGTCTTCTCAGCTCCGTCACTGGCAGCTAAGTCATTTTGTTCGACAACGTGAATTTGATTTTCATCGTCGATTGTCAGTTTAAGCATTAGATGCACCGGCGTTCCTTTGCCACCACTTGCCGGAACCATGGCTCCTTTAACATCGGTGATTGCATTGTGTGCATCAAGCTTTTGGCAGTCAACTTTGGCGATTTCCAGTTTTGTATTGCCGCCAAGTTTGTCTTTGGACAATGGAAATTCGGTATCTGTCCAGTAATTGTTCATCAGCTCTGGAGTCATTTGAGCCATCGCGCGAATTTGGGACATCTTGTAAGTGTCGGCATTGAAATCTAATAGATTTGCTACAAACTGACGAGAGAATAAATTAAGCGCATCGGATGTGACTGTTGTTGTTGCCACAGTTTTTGCAGGAGTGCTTGAGTGAGCAAAATAGCCGGCAAATGATCCAGCAGCAAAGTTGAACAGAGCCAAAACAACCATGACCATAACGACTGGTCTCATGCCCTGATTTACTTTTGTGCCGTAGTCACCACGAGCAATTCCGCGAAGATTTCCGCGACCCATGTTTGAAACGAGATTTTCCGCATCACTTGAAAGCGTGCTGCCTTTTGCCGGTTTCCAGGCGTCACCAAGAATTTTTGAGAGCTGAAGAGATTCATCCGGCGTCAAAAGAATGGCTGAAGTTGGCGGAGTGCCGATGCGGCGCTTTAAAGAAAGTGCCAGACGCTCTTGTGCGCGGCGGACGATGAGCAAGAAGCCTGATTGGGTATCAACTACACGCTCGGCTGTTGTCGGCGACTCGCTGACAACGTCGGGAGTGTTGAAAATGCTTCCTGATTCGTCGCCTGAAAACGGGGCGGCTGAAGATCCTTGACCATCTGTTGTGCTCATTAGGAACCTTTCTCCTGTGACCTTAACTTATTAAATCAAGGCAAGAATAGCAGGTTAATAGAGTGAACAAAAGGGGCGCTTGTGGCGCCCCTTTCTTAATTTACGGTTTTTGACGATATATCTATTAGAGATATTCGCGCAAGCGTGAAGAACGTCCTGGTTGTCTTAGCTTTCTGAGGGCCTTGAATTCAATCTGGCGGACGCGTTCGCGTGTTACGGCAAACAACTGACCGACTTCTTCTAATGTACGCTGACGACCATCATCCAAACCAAAACGCAGACGCAAAACATCTCTTTCGCGTGGTGTCAGTTCATTGAGCATCTTTGCCAAGTCCTGGCGAAGAAGTTCATGAGTGACTGTTGTTTCCGGTCTGTCGGTTTCAGCATCTTCGATGAAATCACCGAGGCGGGAATCTTCTTCCTTACCAATTGGTGTTTCAAGGGAGATAGGCTCTTTGGCAGCCTTGATTATTTCGTGCAACTTGGCAATAGATACATCCATAGCATGAGCCAATTCTTGTTCAGTTGGCTTTCTATTTAGTTCTTGTGCCAGTTGTCTTGTTACTTTCTTCAGTTTGTTGATTGTTTCAACCATGTGTACAGGTACACGAATGGTTCTTGATTTGTCAGCCAAAGCGCGGGTGATGGCTTGGCGGATCCACCATGTGGCGTATGTGGAGAACTTATAACCACGCTCGTGATCGAATTTTTCAGAGGCGCGAATAAGTCCCAAATTACCTTCTTGAATCAAGTCCAGGAAGGACAAACCACGACCGATGTATTTCTTGGCGATTGATACCACAAGACGCAGGTTGGCTTGCACCAATTTACGCTTAGCAATCATGTCGCCTTGCAGAATCTTACGGGCGAGTTCAATTTCTTCGTCCGGCTTCAAAAGTTGAATGCGGCCAATCTCTCTTAAGTAGAGGCGGACGGAATCTTCTGTTGCAAGTTCACGTGTTGTTGGAAGCTCGACTGGTTCGTCGTCGTCTTCCATGGAATCGTCCATGTCATCGATAATAGTGAAATCATCGTTGTCATCGAGATCAAGTTCTTCGAGTTCGTTGCGCTTCGCAATGTTCTCGTCCTCTACTAGGAGGTTGTTCATTGATCTGTCGCTATCAAGAGACTTTGCTTTGGCCATTATTTCCTCTCTTGGGCTATTAGGGAATCTAAGCCGTAGCGTTGCTAAAAGTGGTTGCTTGGCAACGCTGGCGAGAGTAGTATAAGTGCGCTTTTCTGTCTATGCGCGCCTCGTTAAGGTAGTTTAAACAGTTGACAGCGTATTTCCACTAGTGAAATAGGGCCTGTATACCTTAATTGCCGCCCTTTCGACGTTTTTTGGCTGCTAGTTCCTGTAATACTTTTAATTGATCGCGCAGCTGGGCGGCAGTTTCAAAGTCCAAATCCCGTGCTGCTTGCTTCATTTGCTCTTCCATCTTCTTGATGGCCTTGGCTAGGTCTTTGCCCAATTCGTCAGCTTGAGCTTCAAGCGCTTCCTTATTGATCGGTTTGGGCAGGATTTCCCTGCCGCGCAGTGTCTCCAACAAGCTATTGGTTGTTTCTTTGACGATTGTCTGCGGTGTTATGTTGTGTTCTATATTGTAGGCAGTTTGTCTTTCACGCCGTCTTCTAGTTTCTGTAATTGCTTTGTCCATGGAGTCCGTCATGCGGTCGGCATATAAGACAACTTGTCCGGCGGCATTACGTGCGGCGCGGCCTATAGTTTGAATTAGTGATCTTTCTGCGCGTAGGAAGCCTTCTTTGTCTGCTTCCATAATTGCCACAAGGGAAACTTCCGGCAAGTCCAAACCCTCTCTCAATAGGTTGACGCCAACTAACACGTCAAAAGTACCCAATCGTAAATCACGAAGCAATTCAATGCGTTCTAAAGCTTTTACATCGCTGTGCAACCAACGCACCCTAATACCAAGCTCTTGTAGATATTCTGTTAAGTCTTCTGCCATGCGCTTGGTCAAAGTAGTTACAAGTACTCTTTCACCTTTGGCCGAACGGGTTTTTATTTCTTTGATCAAATCATCGATTTGACCTTGGATAGGACGTACTTCGACTTCCGGGTCTACTAAGCCTGTGGGCCTAATTACTTGCTCAACTACGTTTTGGCTGACGCCTAATTCGCGATCGCCTGGTGTTGCGGAAACAAATATTGTCTTGCCGACTTTGTTCCAAAATTCTTCTGAGGTTAGTGGCCTGTTATCGCGGGCGCAAGGTAAACGGAATCCATATTCGATAAGGACATCCTTGCGTGATCTATCGCCGTGGTACATGCCCTGCAATTGCGGCAAAGTCACGTGAGACTCGTCTATAAAGGTAAGGAAGCCGTCTTGTCCGAACTTGCGCACAAAATAATCAACTAAAGTCTGCGGAGGATCGCCGGGAGTGCGACCTTCAAGAATACGCGAGTAGTTCTCAATGCCGTTGCAATAGCCTACTTCTTTGAGCATTTCGATATCGAAGCGAGTACGTTGTTTCAGGCGTTGAGCTTCAACTAATTTATTCTCGCTGACGAGTTCTCCAAGGCGCTCGTTCAATTCCAATTCTATTTGTTCAATTGCTCTATCTAATTCCAACTCGTCTGCTACATAGTGCTTGGCTGGATATATGCGTACAACATCCGGCAATTCTTCAATCTCGCCGGTAACCGGGTTAACAAATGCAAGGCGCTCGACTTCATCGCCAAAAAATTCAACACGAATTATTCTTTCTTCGTGAGCGGGATAAACTTCGACTATCTCCCCACGCGCTCTAAAGCGCGCACGCTCAACGACGATGTCATTGCGTTCATAGTAAATGCCTACCAATTGTTTCAATAAATCATTGCGATCGAGGTTCTGCCCCTTCTTGATCTCAACGGCTGCCGACAAATATCGCTCAGGTACTCCAAGACCGTATATACAGCTTATTGAAGCAACAACAATTACGTCATCTCTTTCCCAAAGCGACCGTGTGGTTGAGTGACGCAGTCTGTCTATCTCTTCATTGATATTGGCTTCTTTCTCAATGAAAGTATCGGTTGAAGGAATGTACGATTCCGGTTGGTAATAGTCGTAGTAGCTTATGAAGTATTCGACAGAGTTATTTGGGAAAAAATCGCGCATCTCATTAACGAGTTGTGCCGCCAAAGTCTTGTTGTGCGCCAAAATAAGAGCAGGCATTTGGGTCTCTTTGATGACATGCGCCATTGTCATTGTTTTGCCTGAACCGGTTACACCAAGTAGCGTCTGAAAGCGAGCACCTTTTGCTATCCCTGCAGATAGCTCGCTTATAGCTTTTGGCTGATCTCCGGATGGCGTGAACTTTGAGATTACTTCAAATTTGGCCATTTATTGCTGTCGCTATCGATTAGCGTCAGAGGTCCCTGCCGGGGTTGATGTCTCCGGCTCTACTGGTGAGCCTGTCGGAGGATTTTTGCTGTCCTCTGCCTTTAGTGCATGAGTGACTTCGTCTTTTGCTTCCGTCATTGAGCGTTTGAAGTTGCCAATCCCCTGTCCCAAGGCTTTGCCAATTTCCGGTAACTTCTTAGGTCCGAAGATTAAGAGCGCGACGCCGAAAAGAAGTGCAATGTCTACTGGGCTGTTAAGCATGTTCTGGGCCTCTCTGTCCTTTACCTAATAGATCGTAACACACTGGTCATTAAGGGTCTTGAAAAAGGTCGTCCAGTTGCCCTTCTTCGTCCTTTTGGGCTGCCGGCGTCGGGACTGTAGACACAGGAGCTGCAGGCTGCTTGGCTGGAGCCAGTGACGGCACGGGGGCCGAGATAGCCGGAGCTTGCTTGGGAATAATTCTAGGCAGGCTTTGGGGAGCATGAATAGGTACCCTGGAAGAGGGTTCTAAGTTGGCTTCCAACGACTCATCAAGAGATGGAGCTTGTTCTGGGGTCTCGTTATGTGTGCGGATAACAGGAGACAGTTTTGGCATTGACGCGCTTGGCGGCGGCGGAGCCTCCGTACCATTGTTGGGATATGGAATAAGCGGTGCTTTTGCCAACTCGGCGTAGGAGCTGTTGCGCTTGCGGTCAGCAAGTTCGGCAACGGCTGCTTCTGTATAAACATAGTCCGGAACTATGCCTTCCGGTTCCATATGTGCATCCATGTCGGAGGCATCCAATGGAGTTGATACTTTGTTGTCGACAAAGTTGCCGACATTCATGTTGGCAATCTTAGCCACATAACGTGGATCAGGATTTAAACAAAGAAAACGAATTTTCTTTGTGAGGAAGGCATTGTAGAGATAGCCGATATGCGGATGGTCGTTTTGTCTCTGGTAGTGATCAATTTGCGTGCCGACTAAGGTCACGAGCAAATTTGGATACGCTTCACAAATGTCATTTATGTAGAGCGAACCATCGCGCTCGTTGAAGTAATTTTCTGCTTCTTCAGGGTTAGCGACGTGCAACCAGCCACCTGGATCTACGTGGAAGCGCAAAAATGCTTTTGTAGCTTCCGGTGGGTAAAACTGTTTGTCTACACCTGAATCTGTTGCATAACTTAGAGCAAACTCTGTTGTTTCATCCCAGATGCCGTTTTTGTTGTCATCGAAGAAAGCAACGCCTTCAATTTCCGGTTCGCCGACTTTTTTATGCTCGCCGGGCATTTTTTGCGCGTTTGCCTGATAGGCAATCTTTCGCCAATCGACAAGAGGTTGTCCGGTGGCGGAGCTGCCCTCACGATAGTGTTTATTGATAAATTGATCTAGCGCGCTGCCTAAATTGCCTGGGTAGAAGAGCGGACCTACAGGACTCTCAAACAAACAAATCCAAGCCAGATCTTTTAGCTCTTTTGCGTACTTGCCCATCGTCACTAGAGCAATGTTGCCACCATTGGACCAACCAAGAATGCCGACATTGTTAGTCGTTACAGGCGAAGGTACCAACTGCTTGATTGTTCTTCCCTGGTAATCGCTTGTTTTTCCTAAGGCAAACAGTAGAACATCTTTCAAAGCTATCTGGCAAATTGGACCACGGCTGTCATAGTCGCCTGTCGACCTAAAAGCCTCAGTGCCGCCGCCGGGAAATGCAAAGCGAACTTCAGCAAAACCTTGTTGGGCGGTGTGCGTGGTTGTCGCCAGCCCGTCAGAACGTTGGCCGCCTGGTACGACTACGGCAATAGGTGCACCTTCTGAATAGCGCGGCGATTCCGGATAAATTACATTGACCGCAAGTCCTTTGCCCGGAGCTACTGATGACGGTACATAAGTGCTTATGGAAACTTCTTTGACCAACTCAGGGATTTTTAGCTTTGGCTTTGGAATTGGTGCAGCTGTTGCGGCAACTGCCGGAAGCGTACAACTAAACAACAAGGCAAGCGTGGTTGCGCCTGCTGCAAATTTTTTGTTGAAAACGCTGTCTAAAATCATAGAAGTGGTTGTAGTTTGGGGAAATCGGCAACTGTTTTGAAATATCTGTCCACATTTTTCAAAAGAGCATGCCTGTTGTCGCGCTTAGCCTTGTCCGGATCATTGACTAGTACTTCATCGAATAATCTGTCGATGGGCTGAGCTATTTTGGACAAAAGATTCATCAACTGTCGATATTCATCTTTGTTGGCGGGTTTTTTCAATGTGGCTCCATTGCCCCATACGGAGACAACTTCTTTGTTGAACGATTGCCACAATGCCTTTTCCGATTCTTCGCCAAAGAGTCCTTCATTGACTGTTTCCGGCGAATCGGCCGAAATGATATTGCCGACACGCACGCCGGCACGCACGACTGCTATTCCGCCGTTTTCGCCCATAACTTCTTCAAGGCATGACAGTCTTTCAATGACGTCCGTTACATCGGACAAGGGATCGCCGGAAGCTAAAACTGCCTCAATTGCTTCGCGCTTAAATCCTTTGTCTGTAAGTTTGGTTTTTAATCTAACCAAAAGAAATTCACGAAGATCGCTAACATCCTTTTTTATTTGAGTGTCTAGAATTTGGTCCCCAGCGTTTACCTCTATGAGATCATTATTCTTTTTGGATCGTTTTTGTCTTTTGGCAGTTTCTATATACGGATAGAACTGTGTCGACAACCAATCCATAAGCTTCGACGTGTTGATACGGTATTGTTTTTCCTCAACCAGAATGTCAATCAATCCTTGTGCTTGGCGGCGCAAAATATATGGGTCGCTTGAGCCTGTCGCACGTTTGCCCAGTAAAAAGACGCCGGTTAAGTTATCCAGCTTGTCCAATACTGCCGCCAGGCGCCCGACTACATCGGCAGGGATGCTGTCATCAGTTGAGCGAGGAGCATAATGCGAGGCAATAGCTGCCGCTACCTGTGGTGGCTCTGATTGTTTGAGGGCATACCAGGAGCCGACAAAGCCTTGTAACTCCGGTAATTCACGAACAAGACTTGTAACCAAGTCGAGCTTGCATAATTCCATCGTGCGTTCTAAGCAAATCTTTTGTTCGGCGTTAAGCGATATTTCGCCGCCTAAAAGTTTGGCTGCATCAACCAATCTTTGTTGTTTGTCTGAATAACTGCCTAGTCCTTCATGGAAAGTCAGTTGACCAAGATCATTTTTGTGATCGCTTAGTTTGACCTTTTGATCGTCAAAGTAGAAAAAGCGTCCGTCAGCCAGTCTGGCGCGAAGCACTCTTTCGTTGCCGGCACGTATTTGAGGTTCGGCTTCTTTCAAGTCGTTATTGGCGATGGAAATGAAGTTGGGCAAGAGTTTGCCGCTTGTATCTTCAACAGGGAAATAGCGCTGGTGGTGCACCATAATAGTTTCAATAAGAGTATCTGGAAGATCCAAGTACTCGACAGCAAAGGACCCAATGACGGCTGATGGCCATTCGGTGATATTAGTTACTTCTGAAAGCAATGAGCCTTTCAATTGTCTTGGTTGGCCCTTTAATTCCTTGCACCGTGCAACTACTTGCTCGGCAACTACTTTCTGTCTGTCTTCTTTATCAACGAGCACTTTCTTTGTTTTCAGTTGCTCGATGTAAGTTTCCGGGGAAGTAATTTCAATTGTTCCTGGAGCCAAAATGCGATGACCAAAAGAGTTGCGACCGGCGGTTAAATTTGCCAGCGAAAACGGCACTACGTTTTTGTCCATCAACGAAACTATCCAGCGAATTGGACGTGAGAATTTGAATTCCAAATCCGCCCAGCGCATGAGACGCTCGCCTGAAAGTTGCCCGATTATCGTAGGTATTATTTCGGCTATTACGTTGGATGATGACTGACCGGCAATAGTGACATTTGCCATGAGATAAGTGACACCACCCACTTCTTCTTGTTGGAGGTCTTCGAATTTGAGACCTTGCTTGGCGGCAAACCCCTGTGCCGGCGGAAGTGGTTTACCACTGGCATCGAGTGAGGACTTAACAGGTGGTCCCTTGACCTTCTTGTGGATGGTTTCCTGCTTGTCCGGCAGTCCTGTGACGATGACGGCTAATCGGCGTGGGGTGCCGTAAGTCTTAATCCCTTGAAAGCTAAGATTGGCTTGCCTAAGGGCATCGCCAAGCAGTGTTTCCAAGCGTTCAAGCGCTTCGCCCACGTGATCTGCCGGGAGTTCTTCAGTTCCAATTTCCAGTAAGTAGTTAGCCATCTCAATATTAAGCAGCGTAAATAAAGTCCCTGCCTGGTAAAAATACCAATAGGACAACTGGCTAATTATAACTTGTTACTTGTCATTTAGTCGGCAGACTAGTTAATGACCGCTTGGAGTCCCGGGTTGGCGCCGTCTTATGAGTTCAGCGACAAGCGTCAGACTGGCGGTGCCTGCGAGCATTAGCGTCGACAGAGCGTTAATCTCAGGGCTGACACCAAACTTAACTAGACTGTAAATTCTAAGAGGCAAAGTAGTTGCTCCTACGCCTGCTGTAAACTGCGTGATGATGAAATCATCAAGCGACATTACAAAGGCTAGAAGACAACCGGCGACAATGCCCGGCATCAGCAAGGGTAAAGTGACTTTGCAAAATGCTTCAATCGGCGAAGCCCCTAAATCCTGCGCTGCTTCTTCGAGTCGTGGATCTAAACCTTGCAGTCTGCCCATGACAGTCAATGCAACGTAGGCGGTGCAAAAGACAATGTGCGAAACAATAATGGTGGCAAGTGACAGGTTAAGCCCTAAAGCCACGAAGAGCGACAATGCAGATACCGCCATGGCAATTTCCGGCACGATAATCGGCAGAATAATTGCGCCTTGATATATTTTTTGACCTTTGAAGCGAAAACGACTGAGACCAACAGCAGCTAGCGTGCCCATAATTGCTGCAACGAAGACAGCAATGCCGGCTACTGTAAGACTGTTGAATAAAGCATTGCCTATAGCTGCATCGGCAAACACAGCTTGGTACCACTTGAGCGTAAAGCCAGTCCAATGAACAGCCAAGCGCGAGTTTTCAAAAGAATACGCCACGAGAACAATTATGGGTATGTACATGAAGGCATACACCATAAAAGCTATTGCTGTAAGCCACTTTGGTTTGCCCAGCATTAGTTTGCACCGGTGGAAACTTCACGTGCTTCTAAAGCTGCAAGCTTCTCTTTCATTTTGTTCATTGGCTCGAAATCGCCACGCTTGCTGGCGACAGCGATGCCTTGCCTGTAGATATCCATGGCTTCCGTATATTTCTTAGTTCCTGCAAGCGCTTGTCCAAGAGCAAGAAATGCGGCAGTGTAATCAGGTTTTACGGCAATGGCTTTTTTAAGTAGCGGCACTGCCGGCTCATATTGTTCAAGCTCGACATATAAATTTCCTAGGCCAAAATTGGCTAAAAGATCCTCTGCGTCAATAGCAATTACTTGCTTGAACATTCCCATGCGCTGCTGAGCTTCTTCTGCTTTGCGTTTTCTCTCGTCTTGCTTTTCTTGTTGTTGGCCAAGTTCACGAGTGGCCTGTTGCATGCGCAAATTCATGGCGAGGGCTTTTTCTTCTTCGGCTTTTTCCTTATCACCTTGTTGCACGTAGAAGAGAGAAAGGTTGGCGTGAGCCATGACGGATTCGGGGTCAATGTGCTCGAGCTTTTTCATCAAGCTAATAGCTTCATCTAATTGACCGCGTTTGCCGAGCATTACACCAAGCATTTCATAAGAATCCGCATGCGTCGGATGGAGGCTTATTGCCTGGCGCAAGAGTTCAATTGCCTTGTCTTCGTCGTCTTTTGTGTAAAGTGAAAGGGCTAATTCGTATATGGCTTGAGCCCGCTCATTATTTTCCTTGGCAATAATGAATGGCAAACTTATTACGCGTGCTTTGTAGTTGGTGCCGTCTATATCTACGCTGAGGTCACTATCTGGTACGCGATACTCGCGAGTGATCAGTATCAAAGCAATTGACTTGCCTAGAGTTGGTGAAAACACATTACTCTTCAGTTGTCCAATTGATTTGTCGTCAACTAATACTTCAGTATTAACTGCGAAGTCTGGTGTTTTCTTTTCAAAAACAAGACCCATCAAGCCACGCCTTGGTGCACCTTGTGCTTTCACGCGAGCAATCACTTCTTGTCCTAGATAACAGCCTTTTGTATAGCTTACGCAATGGGCATCAAGACTTGTTTCTGGTAAAAGATTGTCCAAGCCGACATCGATGCCGACTTGGGGTAACCCGGCTTCAATGCGCGCAGTATTGAGAATCTCTTTTGATAAAGGTGCCATGCCTATTTCTTCAGCGCTTTTTTCGAACCTGGCAATTAGCGAACTGTCTTTTTTGTCTATGACTAGAAAATATCCCAGTTCGCCCGTTATGGATTTGCGTATCCAAATTATTGAATGACCATCTACTGCGGTTTGACCAATTTGATTGTCTTGGGCAATTAGCTCGGATAAGAGTTTTTGTGAATAAGCGCCCTGAACTGCAAAAAAGATTTTGTTTGCTGATTCATCTTTGAATGAAACTTTCTCAGCAAATAAGTAAGTCTCCAGTTCTTTGAGAATAGTTGTTACCTGATTGCTTGTGCAGACTATCCAATAAGAGTTATCCAGGAAATAGAGAGAAAAGTAGGCGACTAAATGCGCCTTTCTATCAAGCAAGGCACTTTCTTGTCCGTCTCCTGGCTTAAGCGCTTTGACATCACTTGTCACTCGCGCTTGTAAAAATTGCTGCGCGTCGACTCCGGTCACGGCGATAAGTGACCAGTCATCTAGAGCGGCAAACCCGCCTACTTCTCTCAGTGTTGCTAATGTCTCGCTTTTCACGATGTATTAGTCTACGCTCTTGACCAGTCACTACTCTTAATGTCATTAAAGCAAAACAGGCGCGTAACCGCGCCTGTTTTCAGATGCATTACCGCCTAATTAAACGGTGAAGGATTCGCCGCATCCGCAAGAGCTTTTAGCTTGTGGATTTTTGATGGTGAAGCCTTTGCCTTCCAAGCCGGCTTCAAAATCAACTACAGCACCCTTTAGGTAAATGGCGCTTTTCGGGTCGATGAATACTTTGACGCCGTGAAGCTCTGTTATTTGATCGCCGTCACGCTGATTGTCAAAACCCAGACCATAGGAGAATCCGGAGCAACCGCCGCCGCGTACGCCGACGCGTAGACCGGTCATGCCAGGCTCGTTGGCCAACAGCTTTTTAACTTCTTGGGCTGCGTTTTCGGTGATGCTTACGACTTCTGTGTTGGCAGTTGTTTCTGTCATGGCTATGTTCCTTGTAAAAGAGACGCGCCCTAATGAGAGCTACGTTATTTATCCTACTTTTTTATATCATTATATATCTAAATTGCCTGTATTCCTTAACAATTGCCAACGTCTCAGAGGCCGGCTAGAAGGCATCAAAGAGCACCTGCCCGAGTTCACCCATGATTCGGAAGGTCTCACGGCATATATCGAGGTCAAGACTGTTGAAAGCCCGTGGCTGGTTTAATGAAATGCCGGCGTCCGACAAAATGTGCAGTTCGCTGAATTTGCAAAATTGTTCTAGTTTGACGATGTTTTCAAACACTCCTGGATAACGGCCAAACCGTTCTGCCAGGCGCACATTGTTGTAGCTTATGATGTAGCGCGATTCAAAACGCTTGTCGCCTACAGGCATACCTTTTGCTTCAAACAAAAACAGGCGAGCAAAAACTGATGCAATTCCCTTCACCGATCTCGGTGTGATGGTCATTTTCAGAGGTACATTGCCTTGTTGCTTTCCCGGATCAATGACAATTTTTGTGTCTAAGTTGTATGTGACACCAAACGGCCAGTTTGCATTGATTGCTTCAATTGATGCAGGGAAACCAAGGACGGAACCTTTAACGCATACTTCTAACGGACGGTTGTCCTCAACTCTGCGACCGTCAATTATTTTAGCGATGGCGGCTGCTCTTGCGTCTGTTTCTTTGCTGCTCATGGAGCTTAATTCTGTTGGTTCTGCTGATTTTGTTGTTGTTCCTGCGGCGGAATCAAATTCATTCTCAGGTCAGGGGAAATTGCCGGCTCATCTTTGCCTAATTGTCCATCTATAGTGGAAATTTGATGTTTGGCTTCGCGTACAAACTCCGCTTCAGGAGAAAGCACTATTGCTTTTGATAGGAATAAGTAAGCTTGCGCCGGATGCTTGTCTTTGTAATAGATGTTGCCGATGGAATAGTACGCATCTGCCATCTTTGGATTTATTCTCAAGGCTTTGACAAAACAACCAAGTGCTTTGCTGTAGTCCTTTTCGTTTTCTAATGCTGTGCCCATATTGCAGTAAGCAGATGCAAAACGTGGATTTATATCTATTGCTTCTTTCCATTTTGCCATTGCTTCGTCAACGCGACCGCGTGCATAGAGAACTGTCGCTAAGCCATTTAGTGCAGTTGTATCTTTAGACTTTAACTCAAGAGCTTTGTTGAAAGCCTCAATTGCTTTTGCATAACTGCGTTGAAATGAATATATAAGACCGAGGTTGGTGTAAGCCTCAAGTAGAGTTGGGTCGGATTCGATTGCCGCTTTGTACTCTTCGACGGCTTGATTGAGAAAACCGGTTTGGTGAAGCTCTACGCCGCGATTGTAATGCTTAATTGCCATTGCGTTGTAGCGCTTTTTCTTGCCCGGTTCAGCGGTGGAGGCTTCTGCTTCCGGCGCAGGGGCAGCTGTTGGCTTGGCGCTCTCTTGAGCTGCAACCGGGATATTTAGAATTAAGGCTGCTGCCAGGGCGCTGAGGGCAAATTTGGCATTAAGCGACATGGTTTCTCTTTCTCGTAAAAACAGGGTCTAAAACCCTAAGGAACGGCCACCAAAATGGCGACAATTGCCGATTTTAGCTGGTTTTGGGGATTTTCGCTGGCATTTTTAATGGGTTTTCATCTTGACATGGGTTAAAACCACCCTTATACTCCTGCCTACGCTGAATTTCAGGCGTGGCAGCCCCTTACTAATCGGAAACATTAATGGGTCATAGATACTCCGGCAGTGATGCCGGAAACCAAAAGCATATAAGTACTGATGGCATTGCATATAGCCAGACTGCTTCGCTTTTAGGCTCGGCCGAAGATCAATATAAGCTCTACCTTCAAGATCTAAACACTTCTCGGGCGAACAAAGATGTTTCTGCTATGCAAGACATTTTGCCCAACGTGGCTATCTACAATGACGGTCGCCAACGTAGTTGGGAAATGAAAAATGGCGCGATTTCGAAAATCGTGCACGCAGATGGTCAAATCTGGACACGCAAAGATAAGAAGCATTGGAACATAAGCTATCAAGGAAAACTGATTGGCAAAAATGTTGAGATGTCCAATGTCAAAATCGACGAAGACAAAAATCTTACCTGGACAATTGGTGGCGTTAAAAAGAGTCTTTCAGCTAGCGGTGAATATCATGATCCGACTTTGAAGGCCCAAAAACACGACAAAGATCAACCTGACAAGAGCGGGGCTGCAAAAGATCTCAAACATGTTAGCGAGACTCAGCTCGACAAAGCAAGTGTGTCATTGCCTAATGTCGAGTTGAACCATGGTCCCAATCATGTTGTCGAAGAAGCCCACACGGGAAAAGCCTCCTGGTACGGTGGAAAGTTTCATGGTCGTCTAACCTCTTCCGGCAAACGATTTGATAAGGACGGGGCGACAGCAGCTCATAAAACGCTACCGTTTGGTACCAAGCTGGAAGTTACCAATTTGAAAAATGGCAAGAGCACTGTTGTGACTATTACCGATAGAGGACCTTATCACGGTAATCGTGTAATTGATCTTTCAGAAGGGGCAGCACGCAAAATCGACATGATTCGAACTGGTGTCGTAGAAGTCTCTTACAAAAAGCTATAAGTTAAGACTACGTCAATTTGTCGATGACGATTTGTCCTTCTTTTCTATAGCGGCTGCTGTTCTTGGAATAAGCCGATGAAGCTTCGGCAACTAGATTCTTTGTGTATTCCACATCGGAGATGCTTGAGTCTAGAGCACCTGCACGTCTCATTAAGCGACTAGCGCCTTGTGGTCCAAACTGCACTGCCATGGCGTAGGCGTGCTCCTGCAAAATCTCGTTGTCTCTTAGACGGCTGCCAAATCCTGACAGCAGTGGACCCAAGTAGCTCTGCAACATAAACTGTCTTTGTAGTTCAAGGAATCGGTCATGGTCGCTGGCAGCCACTTCTTTCCAGGCTTGACCAAATTCGCCATTGGTTCCTTGTCCCACGGAGCTTGTGTGAGGTCCTAGTTTTTCGTAAACGTCCGGGGCGTGTTTCTTTGTCCACTCAGTAAATCTCTGAGGAGTTCCGGCACCCTGATTCATTTGCCATGGACCATAATCCCAGCCGCTGGCTCTGTTGGGATCCATATTGATTTTGCCAGGATCACCATTTGCTTCAAATTTTGCAGATAGCCAACCTTTTTTCTTGCCGCTGGCGAGGTCTAGATCCCAATCGTTGGAGTGTCTGGCTTCCAACTCTCCAGTTTGTTGATTGAGTTGAAAATCCATTGGGATGCGGGAAGCACTTCTTTGACCATTTTCATCTGACGATTCAAGAGTGTTCCCTTGTTCATCGACGTAGAACCATTCGCCGTCTTTTTTCTGGCGCAGTTTTACTTGATGAGTCAGCATGTCTTCTTCGCGCATGCCGTTTAGTTGATCGTTTTCGTCGTAGCTAAAAGTGGTTCTGGTAACAAGTTGTCCTGCGTCGTTGGTTGCATCAATCTTGGTGATGAAACCTTCGGCATCGTGATGTCTGTCTTCACGTATTGCACCGGCAGGTACAGTATTGGCTACTTCATCTCTGTTGAAATATTCAGCAGGACGCCCGTCTTTGTAAACTATTCTCACTGTGTCATCAAAGGAGGTGAATTTGCCGTTTTTGTCTATTTCGTGTCTTCTGCCATCGGCAAAGCGCATGGTGAATTTGCCGTCTGTATCCATTACAGCGTCTTTCATGCCCACTATTTTGTAGGTACGTGGCTCACCGTTTTTCATGGTATGCCACTGCCAGGTCTTTCCGCCATCGGTGCTCTCATAACTGTCGCCGCCAGGCAGCTTTATCTTGCCGCTAATAACATGACCGTATTGATCGACTTGCGCTTCGCTTAGATCAACACCTTTGGCTTTCGGCTTTTCCAAAACTTCATTCGCCTTCAGGGCCGCCTTCTGGTTTTCTTGCTGTTCTTTGAACGATGCATGATGAATGTCGCGCGAAAGCACCGAGTGGTCATGCTGTTTGTCCAGCAAGTGCTCGGCTTGGTCTTTGGCGTTTAGCGGTTTGTCTGAGTTGGCTACCATAGTCTTGCAATTCTAGTTAGAGATGGGCATTTTTACCCTGGGGAAAATACGAAAAATCATGCGGATTTTCCCATCTTAATTAATCTCCATTTAAGCCAATATAGGCATTTGTAACCCCTCCACCTGAATATATGCCCACAAATCGCGATTTTGACAGCATAGAATTAGCAGTCCGGATGCCTGAAAGCGTCACGGAGAGGCATTTGCCGGGCTTTGCGGAGCTTGCCGGCGATATGCATGCATGCAGCAAAGAATTGTCTTGCGGCAAGTCAAAACCAGGACCGGTGACTGCTCCGGAGGCATTTTATCTTTGTGACAGCCGATCAGTTGATTGTGCTGAACTTGGCGCTGCCGGCGTATTCGACCTCTCGGAACGTCTTGAGCAGCCTCTAGAACGGGCAAAAGACGAAGTGAAAAGCCTGGTAATCAGGGAGTCTTCTAACTGTAAGGACAGTATTCCGGCAAACTTTCGCATTGACTCTGACGGGACGATAAAAGAAATTCGAGACCCCTCTAAAAAAATGACTGACAGTGACTCAGTGCTGTCGATTGAGATGATGAATGGCTCTTTGGGTGAAGGCAATGCTTACAGTGAGAAGCAAAAGGCGGCACTCAGGCAACTTATCTCCTATGTCCAAGCAAATTGGTCTGTAGATTTGCCGCTCGATGAATGCACGCAGGATCCTCAAAAACGTATTCTGTCGGCAGTATTTTCTGAACCAAACACTGATGAGACCAATGTTTCAACTGACATAACTGAATGGCCAAAACTACCAAAAGTAGATGCAAGGATACATATTTGGGAAAAACCACAATGGCATCTATTTGATTCTGCTGAAGGAAGACAATGCGGTGAGTATGATCGCGTGGATCAGATGCCTGATGATCAACGTGCCAAATTTATTGACCGCGTGAAGAAGCTAATCAGCAGAAATGAGGGCGGCTACACCACTATCGCGCTTAACGATAACGGTTACGGAATTTCGGTAGGTATTGCTCAGTGGAATCAGAAAAAGGGTGAATTACCCAAACTGCTTAAAGCTTGGTTTGACGCCTCTGAAGCTGAGCGAGAAGGACAATTACCGGAACTCTTCAAAGGCTGGAGAAAAGCCGCTGAATCTAATCTTCAAGATCCGCCTGTCAAATTCGGACCTGCGGTTGAACCCAATCGTTTCGAGAGAATTTTCGGCGTTCATAGCCAGACTCTCTTGGATGAAAAATCAGTGCGTGAGTATCCGTTTACAGATGATACTGACGAAGCAAAAGATATGATGAGGTGCTTAAAGGAAGCACTGCGTGACGACCTTTTCTGTCACGTCCAAGACGAACTTGTACGCAACAATGTTCGTCGAGCAATCATCTTAGCGGATAAATATGCCCACCACTCAACACGCTTCATTGCTCAAGTTGCAGACGTTGCCAATCAATATGGCTGGGGTGGATGTGAGTCTTATTTGCGCAAGGCTAACGTGGCAAACATTCCGGAAGATGTTGAAGGCGAATGCATGGCCATACAAGCCTTTATTGATAATACTCCACCTAAGACAAATACAAAGACCGGCGAGCCCATTTACAGAACAGAGCGTGACAAGAGACTGGATAAAGAGTTTCCGCCGAAAAATGCAAGTAGTCTAAGGCTTATGACTAAGGATGTCTTTTAGTCCGCGCAGTCCAAGCAAATAACTATCGGCGCCCAGTCCGACGACGACACCTTTAGCTATATCTGAGATGTAAGTCTTGTGGCGAAATTCTTCACGAGCAAAAATATTGGAAATATGCACTTCGATAAAGGGAAGATTCACAGCCAACAGTGCATCTCTTAGAGCGATGGATGTATGACCATAGCCGGCGGGATTAATGAGGATGCCCTGAAAGCCTTTTCCTGGTGCGTCCTGAATAGTATCGATCAATGCGCCTTCATGATTGGATTGAACAATCTGAATGTCTATTCCTTGTTCATCTGCTAGACGCTTTAATTTGTCTTCTATCTGCGACCAAACAAGGCGCCCGTAAACAGCAGTTTCGCGCACGCCGAGCATGTTGATATTGGGTCCATTGATGACGAGTATTTTCATCTTATGATTCCTCGTCTTGCAGAGCTTCTACCGCACACTGTGCTTCCACCAAAAATGGATCATTGCGTGATAAAAGATTTTTGGATGTTCTGTCCAGCAACTTATTGAGCAAGTCTGCCACGGGCATCTTGCCGCCATTGCAGTTTACTTCATCAGTAATTAAAAACATTGCCGATGCTAGTAAGACACGTGCTTCTACTGAACCAATTTCATTATTGTTTAGTATGGAGTCCAGCACAGCCATATCGGCTGTTTCTTCATTGATAAGTTTTTGACAGAAGTCACCGACACCGCCCTTAAGTGGTTGTTTGCGATCGTCGGGCAAACTGGCTGCTGCGCGAATGAGATTGAGTTTGTTGGTCACATCACCTAATGATTCAGCGCTGTCGACAAGGTTGCGTACCTGATTGGCTTTGGTGTTGAACTGGCGTCTAAGTTCTCCTTCAGCAACGCAGGCAGTTGGTTTGGTTGCATGATCCAGGCGCTTGTTATAAAACTCTTGGACGTCATGGCGCTTGAGCCCAATGCCAAACGGCATGAGCTCCAGGAAAATTGACTCTAGACCTTCCAGCTGGGATTGAAGGTACATCAGTTCATCACGCGAAACTGACACATGCACTCCTTTCCCACCAATGGAAAAACAACCTACGTCATTGTATTATGCCCGGATTTTTCAGGCATCTAGCTTGAGAAGGTCAATTACTCTAAGGGCTGTTGCCTGCGGGCTCAATTGAGTTGTATCAATCTTGTAACCAGCTTGCTGATAAATCGGGTTTCGGTCAGCTAGAAGCTGCGTCAATCGCATCCTGGCTGCTGTTTGAGGGGTGTCTGCCGAACTGTCGGATAATAATGGACGGCTGCCGCTTACTTGGCAGACCCTTTCTGTTAGAGCGTCTAAGCCGGCCTCGACGAGGATAACATCGCCGATCTTGTTAAGTTTGGCAAAATTGCCTGCCCGAATTGGCGTGCCGCCACCTGTGGAAAGCACAAAGGTTTTGACTGACGGCAAAATCTTTGCCGGCTCATTAATCAGGGTGTCGAGCAGATTCGTCTCAAGTTGTCGGAAATGCTCCTCACCATCCTGGCTGAAAATTTCCCTGACGCTTTTTCCGGCTTGCCTTTCAATAAGCGCATCTGTGTCATAAAACGACCTGTTCAAAAGTTCGGCAAGAATTTTGCCGCAGCTTGTCTTTCCTGCGCCAGGTGGACCTATAAGGACGATGTTTTTCATTAAAGCGAGTTCTGTCCGGACTTTCTAACTGCCGCATCTATTTTAGCCTGAGCATCGCTCAAGCTGGGGTTCAAGGCGGCTGCCTGACGGAATTCTGGAATTGAAGCTATATATTTTCCGCTATTGTAATAAGCAAGACCTAGACCATAGTGGGCAGATGCCATCTTAGGCTCTATTGCAATGGCCTTTTGGAATTCTTCAATGGTTTTGGCGTAGCGCCCTTCCATGGAATAAATGGCCGCCAAATTATTGTGCGCTACAGCTGAATGCGCGTCGGCGGCAATTGCTCTTCTGTAGGCTGTTTCTGCTGCCGACCACTGTCCGCCTGCTGAATTGATATTGCCTAGATTTAGTGCGGCTGTAGCCAGTTTGGGTTTTAGTTTGAGCGCTGTTTCAAATTCGTGACGAGCTTTGCCCGTGTAGCCCTGCGCTTCATAGGCAAGCCCTAAATTGTTGTGTATGTCGGCATTTCTTGGATCGAGTCCGGCAGCCTTTTCTAATTCGCGGGCAGCTTCGGCGTGGTTTTGGATCAATAGATTTGCCAGACCCAGCTGTTGATGAATGATTGGCACATTGGGGCTAACAAGTTCTGCTTGTTGATATTTCTTGATTGCCTCAGGGAGAAATCCTGATGCCATAAGAGTCTGTGCATTCATAAACAAGCGTGAGGTTGAAGCGTTCATGCCGGCGGTTAACTTGTTGTGAATATTTGCTTGTTCAGCAACCGGTGTCAGTGCATTGAGCTGATTGAGTTCGGATACAACCTTGTCTTGCTCACCGAGTTTTTCGTAGATGCGTGCCAAATTACTGTGTGCGGCTGCCAGCTCAACGTTAGTGCTTGATTGTTCAATGAGCGTTTCGGAAGCTTCTTGCCTTTTATTTTGCGCCAGTTGGCTCTTTAGAGTTGTTGATGCATTGGCAAGTTTTTGTCTGCCTAATTCAACTGCTTTTTGGAATTGGGCTTCGGCCGCATCAAGCTCGCCAAGTCCTGAGTAAATAAGACCGAGGCGATTGTAGAGCGCCGGGTCAGATGGTGAACGTGAAATTTCTACAGCTAACTGCTTGGCTGCTTGATCCAACAATTCAACTTCGCTGGCAGGCTTTGCTGGTGCGATTGCTGCTGCTGCGCGTTTGGCTGTTTTTGGTTTGTTAAATAGGTTCTGAATCCACGGCAAGGAACCTATGCTTGCTAGATTAAGGTCGCCATCCGGTCCTGGGATGCCTAGGAATTTCAGAGGCAAAACAGGTACGCTGGCCAAAAGCAGAGCAAAGGCAAATACGATAAGTAGTCGCGACTTTTGCCGGGATTCCTGCGAATTATTTCTAGTCTGAGTTTGCGAGGTCAAAATATGCTGCCTTGAAGACCAGGTGCAAATGGTTAGTTGTAGGCTAGGCTACAACATATCTAAGCTTAGTCAATTCGTATTAACACCAATGAAGGCGTTATTTGGCTTTGAAATATAGGATGACCGCGCCTAAAGTGCCGATGACGATATTAGGCAACCAGGCGGCAAGTAGAGGATCGATACGACCCGCTTCACCCATGGCACCGGATGTCGACTGCAGCACGTAATAAATAAACACAATTGCGGCTGAATAGATGAAACCAATGTTGTTGCGTGAACGGCGAGCCAAAAGACCAAGTGGCGCACCGGCTAGAGCTACGATTAAACAGGCTAACGGATTGGAGAATTTCTGGTAGTAGTGCACCAAAATGTCGTTGCTCACGGCATTGGACTGCTTGAGCATGTCGATGTAACGGCCAAGCTCCCACAAATTCATATCCTTAGGCGCAACTTTGCCGGTATCCATGGCCTTTTGTACGTTTTGAACGCCAGGCAATGTTAATTGGTCAAAGCGCATGATGCGAGTGATATCACTCGTGCCACCTAAAACGTAAGTCCGTCCTTTATTCAAGAGCCACTCACCGTTATTCCAGAGACCGGATGATGCAGCAATAATCTGCACTAGCTTGTCTCTAGTGAAATCAAGAACGATGACGTTGTAGATTTCTTTGCCGTTTGAATAGCCCACATAGAAAACACGATCAAGGTTGAGATCTTTACCGCGTTCCATGTAGGTAAAGTTGGCTTGTCCTTTTGGCAATTCACTCTTATAGAGTGCTAAAAATTCCAACTTCTTGGATGTTTGGTTGGCAGCCGGTACAACTAATTCACTGATGAAGAAGCTGGCAGCGCTTGTTATCAATCCAAACAAAAGTGGAGCGACCATTATTCGGTAGAAGCTAACACCTGATGTGCGCAAGGCAATAATTTCTGAATCGCCTGATAAGCGGTTGAAGACAAGCAATGTTCCCAACAACACACCAATTGGGATGGTCATGACGATAACTGCAGGCATGTGCAAGCCTAAGATCTCGAATGCCATTGTGATTGGCACGCCGGACTTCATGATCAAATTGAAGATTGTGCGGAGCTGTTCAGCACCGAACCAGACACCTGTTACGATGCCGATACCAAACAATAATGGTTGCCAAAATTCATTGGCAATGTAGCGATCTAGCATCTTGACGCCGAAGGTCATATTGAGAAGTCCTCACCGAGATAGTGTTTGCGGGCAATTGGGGAAGCGGCAACTTCGAAGTTTGTGCCGGCAACCAGAATTTTGCCTTGATCAATTAAATAGGAGCGGTCGCATATTTTTAGCGTGGCTCGTGGGTTGTGGTCTGTGACCAAAACGCCCAAGCCCCAATCGTCTCTTAAGCGACGCACAAGATTTTGAATGTCGTTGATTGAAATTGGGTCAACGCCGGTAAATGGTTCGTCAAGAAGAATGAATTTTGGTTCGCATGCCAAACAGCGAGCAATTTCCAGACGTCTTCTTTCACCGCCGGACAGCTGAATAGACTGAATGTCTATCAAGTGCAGTAATCCAAATTGTTCCAGTAGCGAGCGAGTTCTGTCTTCTATCTGGCGACGATTGAAATTTCTCAATTCCAGAATCAAGCGCAAGTTGTCGCCGCAAGTAAGCTTACGGAAGTTAGATGCTTCTTGAGGCAAGTAACCAATTCCAAGCTTGGCTCTTTTGTGAATTGGCAATTTTGTTAGATCATGACTGCCGAGGCTTATCTTGCCTTTTTCCGGTTTAACAAGACCGAGCACCATATCGAATGATGTCGTTTTGCCGGCACCGTTACGACCCAGGAGTCCTACAACTTCGCCTGGATTAACATGGAAGCTGACGTTGTCTACGACACGTCTGCCGCCGTATGTTTTTTGAATATGTTCTACAACGATGCTCATTGCGGCCTCTCGATTTTGCTTGCTGCCAATTGGGTTTCAATTTGTTGAATTGAAGGAACCTTTTGTGGAGTGTTGATGATATATGCCTTGGTGTTGCCCTGAGCAAGAACCTTCTTGGTGGCAACGGTCATAGTAATTCTGTCTCCTATCCAGCGTCTGCCGGCTTGGCTTACTTGTGAGCGTCCTACAAAGTAGACTTTTTCAGCTTTACCTTCCGGTGTACGCAAGACAACGATTTTTGGACCTATGCCTGTAGTGTCTTCATAGAAAACATGCACATTGCCGTTTGCCGTGATACGCCCATTGTCCTGGCTTAAGTCTTGGCTGTCTGACGTGATAATAATGGGCTCTTCTTGAACTGCTTCAACAGCACTGTTACCGGCAGCAACTAAATTCGGCATTGGTAGAGAACCAAGTTTTTGGTTGGTTGGAGCCCCTTTTTTAGGGGCTTCCGCCTTTTTTGGTTGAATTACCTGTGATTTCACGTGACCTGTCGCTTGCAATCTCTTTGTCGACATGAAGTACGTAATGTTGTCGGCTGATGTGCTGTTGCGATTTTGTGTAGCAACTGCATTGCCTGTGAATATTGCGGTCTCAGGCTTTTTGTCGGTGCCGTACATCAATTGCAGCTTATCTGCCGAAGCAGTGATGTCGCCGTTTTTCACTTTCACATGTCCGATGGCAATAAACTTGCCTGATCCCTGATCGTATTCTTGCTTGTCTGAATCAGTGATGATTTTCTCAACAGTGCCGGAAGGCTTTTCTGCTGGTTTGCCACCGGCCAAATTTGGAGTCAAATTCTTGTTGGTTTCCGGCTTGCCTTCTTTTTTTGAATCGCCAGAGCTTATTACTTCAGAGTGAGCATGACCTTCAGCGAGGACCTTTTGCGACAACATTTCAAAAGTAATAGTGTCGGCATCAAGCTTGCTTGTGCCTTGCACTAAATTTGGATGCCCGGTAAATACTGCACTGCGCAAATTGCCGGCAGCATCTTTATATAGAACAGCTTGTGGCGCATTAATAACGCTTTCTTTGTAGACAACTCTTACAGCACCTTTGGCGACAACGTGGTCTTGAGCAAATTCTTGCTCTTGCGCTTGAATGTCGACAGGACCGGAAATTCCTGCGCCTGGCATATCCTGGCTGTTGGCGGGATTAAGCGAGAATGTGGCAGCAAGTGAAACCAGTAATGCTGGTGTCAAAATTGCTTTGGTTGTTTTCGCTAAGTATTTGCTCATTATCATTTGTCTCCGCTTGACAATATATCGTTATCGTCGTGATTAAACTCAGTTGACAACTATCTCCGCGTGCGTATTGCCGATGATTTTGAAGTTGTTCAGCTCACTGATATTGATATTGCCTTCGGCCCGGTTGCCGGATATCTTGGCTACTCCGGGGAGATTGATGTTAACACCATCTGTGGCAATGAACTGATTGTTTTTACTTAATTCCAGTGAGCTTGTCTCCATGTGGGTTTTGCCGCCGTCGCCTTCAGCAACAACGCGGTGTCCACTACTGGAGGCTAGTTTGACGTGATTTGTCTGTTCGTTGGCTTCGCCTGTAGGAGCAGACAATTTCATTTTGACTTGGCCGTCTTTGTAGTATTCAACGGTTATGCCTGTGAGGTTAACCATGTGAGTGTTGTTGTCTCTAGTTCCTAGGTCAGCCTTCAATTGCCAACGAACGTTGTTTTGGTCATCAACTTCTTTCAGTTCATAACCCTTGATCTCAACGTTTTGCTTTGTTGGATCTGCTGTTTGATTAGTGTGGAATTCTGCGATCTCCTTGTCTGCGTGTTTTTGCGCAGACATGAAACCCCAGACCATACCGGCTGGAATTGCAATTGCAACTATAAGCTTGATAACTCGTGCGTTGATGATTGCCATGTCGTGTTTTGTAGGCTACTTCCCTAGAGCGCGTAAAGCAACGGCTTTGGAGATGTTGTTAACACTCTCCTTTAAATTTCCTTGCTTGAGATAACCTTCTCCTAAAAAGAAGTATGGTGCCGGATTATCAGCCGCCATCTTTTGGCATTGACGCCAAGTGTTCATGGCTTCTTCAAGATTGCCTGTGTATTCGGCTTTCAAGTGAGCGCGATAAACACGAGCCCAAATATCATTTGGCTGTTGAGCAATAATTTCATCGAGTTGCTTGAGTGCAGACTCGAAATATTTTTTGATCTCCGGAGCCATTGATGGATCTGCTTTGTCCAATGCGCCTTGAATTGGCTTTATCGCAGTTGGCACATTGGCGATACCAGCTTGTGCAGCGAGTGTCTTTCCAACGTTATCTATATTGATTTGCTTATTCTTGGATGTATCAACTAACGGTCTGCCGGCTTTTAAATTTGCCAACACAACATCGGGATCCATTCTGCCTGATTGAACTTGCATTGCTGCTTGCTGAATTTCATTGACTGGAACTTTTGCTGCTTGCAGTGTCTGCACCATTGCCCAGGTAGCTTTATCACGTGTGAGCTTTTCTGATT
This sequence comes from Candidatus Obscuribacterales bacterium, assembly GCA_019744775.1. Lineage (NCBI taxonomy): Bacteria > Bacillati > Candidatus Melainabacteria > Candidatus Obscuribacterales > Candidatus Obscuribacterales bacterium. The sequence continues at coordinate 723,271 of JAIETZ010000001.1, read as the reverse complement.
GTTGTGCAAGCAAATAAGCCTTCATGTAATAAGCCCAGGACAGGCTGTAACGCACGCGATTTTCATTCGGCGTATAAGTGAGCATCTTTTCGTAAGTGGCAATTAGTTGATTGAAATATTCAGCGCCACCTTTTGATTGAGCGAGTTTGCGCGACAAGCGAACTTCTTGCAGTGCTTCTTCGACATGACTTGTACGCGTCAGAGCGACAGCTAAGATGAAGTGCGCTTCCGGATTGTCCGGATAACTTTCAACTTGCTTGCGTGCAAGCGGTACATCGTCTGTTGTGACTAATTCGTCTTGGTTAGCACTTGTCTCAAGTGTTGTTGAAACAACTGCATCAGCATCTGCATCTGCTGCCGGAGCTGGAGTTGCTTGCGTAGTTGTGGAAGCCTGCTGGCTTGTTTGTGTAGCCGGGTCAGTGCTTGTGCTTGTTGCAGCCAGACAAATTTGTCCTGACGCAATTAGAGAAACCAACGCAACTGCGCTGGTCTTCTGTGAGGAAACAAACAAATCCTGAACTGAACAACGTAACTTGTCCACGTGCATTCACCTCATATAAACCTCGCCATATGATAGCAGACGATATACGGTTGCCAATGGAACCCGCTACTGACATTAGAAAGTTTTGCAGAAGTGGCTTATGCTTTCTGACAAGCAAGATCCTCTTGGAATCCTAGTCTTTTGTACAGCCTGATTGCATGCTCATTTCCTTCAGTGACGACCAAGTGCAAAACTGGAATATTGAGTTTGTGAAGACTATCCAGGCTCATTTGAATAAGTTGCGCCGACAATCCCTGTCTTTGATAGTCCGGATTAGTAGCTGCAAAGGCCAAAAGCGGATTCAATTTCGGCCAATTAGTAATCACTGTTGCGCTTATGAATTTGTCGCCATCTTGCATAATCTTCGATGCCGACCAAATTACATTCCCATATCTGCCGCCTAGTGTCTCTGTTGCTTCAGTTATGGCGTCAGTCTCTGAACCGCCTTCATCATCGATTGTCCCTTTGTAGGCAATGTATAGAAGTCGTCCCAGTTTGTCGCCATCACTAGGCGTGAGGTCTTTGACCTCAAACTTGCTTGGGCTAACATCCAGAAGAGTTGTCTCCCGAATCATTTCTATGCGCTTGTGTACGGGCTTGGTCAATTCCACTCCAGTGAGAATAAGGGCTAGGAAAGGAATCATAGCACTCAGTGATAGATGGACAGATCCTATATAACATGTTATAATATAATATATATTGAGGTTTTGCTATGTCTTTCCACGTTTACCTAGAGCCGGAATTAGAGTCCGGGATTGAGATTTTGATTAAGCAGACTGGCCGCAAGCGAAATAGCTTGGTGCGTGAAGCATTACGTGATTACCTCGAAAAACACTTAAACAAAGCATGGCCTGCGGCTGTTTTCAATTTCAAGCCGGAACCTCGTCTCGTCCCATTTGAGTCTCTGCGTAGTGAATTGTCTGCCGATCGTGACGATATTTTCCAAAGGCGGAAGAAGTGAGTCTCTATCTTTTGGATACTTGTACTCTTAGTGATTTTTTTGCCGGTAATGGCAATACCAAGCAGAAGTTAGGCGCTATGTCTCCCTCCAGTGTGGCACTTTCAACTGTCACTATTATGGAAATTCTTTATGGTTTTGAGCTTAATCTTGCAATAGCAAAAAAGTTTTCGACTGCATTTGGAAGCCTTTGTGCATCCGTTCAAATTTTGCCATTTGACCAGGCAGCAGCGGAAGCGGCTTCTGTTGTTCGGGCAAAGCTCAAAGTTCAAGGAACTCCGATTGGTTCATTCGATCTTTTGATCGCAGCCACTGCTTTAGCAAGCAATTCTATTCTCGTTACATCCAACACTCGTGAATTTAAGCGGGTAGATAAACTCAAGATTGAGAACTGGCGATGACTACTCTTATCCCCATAAGGGTAAGTTGAGCAATAGACTATCATTGCTATGGGCGGCAATTAGCGACAATCCGACTGGGGCATCATCGACTTCCAGAATTGGCACAGTCAATTGGGGCAAGCGACAAAGTCCTGCTATTGATGTAAGTGAAAGTGCACGAGGGTAATATGTGTCAGTGTCCCTATCTGTACCGATGGTGCCTTTAAGTGGAGCAGGGCTTGGTGTAGTCGGAATGCAAATTAGTGCGTTGTCGGAAAGTATGCCATTGATGTTTTTCGCATACAGCTCTCGTTTGTTATGACAATCGGGCAACTTCTTGCGATTTAAGTCTTTGCAGTGTTCAAAGTTGATTTTCGTAGCCGGTCCAAGTTTGGGGCTAGTGGACTCAATCCAGTTGCCGAGCGAATCCCAAATCTCTGCTCTCTGAATTGTGTTGTAAGTGCTCAGCCAATTGATGAGCCCTTTGTTTACGGTCTCTGCATCAATTGATCTTATGGATAGGGTTTCGAACGAAGTTTCCAGCTGTTCGCACAAATTTGTCAGCGCTGACATTGCTGTTTCTTGCACATCGTCATTTGCTAAATCAAACGCTTCTTCAAGAACATAGATTTTTGACGGAAGTTGTACCTCCTGATCTTCTAATTGCAAAAGAATCGAAGCAACATTTTTCAAAACATTCATAGAGCGTGCAAATATCCCGACCGTATCAAGACTCGGTGCAAAGGGCATGATGCCATCCATGGAAATGATTCCATGTGACGGGCGAAGCCCGAAAAGCCCGCAATTGCTTGCAGGCACTCGCACTGATCCGCCAGTGTCTGTGCCGAGAGCAAAGTCAACGAGATTACAGGCAACAGCAGACGCAGATCCTGAAGATGATCCGCCTGGAACTCTTTTAGGAGATTTTGGATTGAGTGGCGTGCCGTAGAAATAATTTTCACCAATGAGACTAAAGGCAAGCTCGTCGGTTACTGTTTTGCCGACGCACTGTGCGCCTGAGTCCAAGAGCTTTTGTACGCATGATGCATTGTCTTTGGCTGGTGCATGCGTTGCTGCCCAATCAGGATTGCCGCAGGTGGTGACATCTCCTGCGGTATCGATCAGATCCTTGACTGCAAAAGTCAACCTGGAAAGTTGTCCTTCTTTAGTGGGTTCTATGACCCGTCGTTTTATGAATGCGCTGTCTTTGTGTTCTACAGAAGCCATATTTCAATCTAAGGTTTTATAATTGCCGAACTTGGATTGTACCCTAGTTGCGAAGCCTTCTGCATGTCCTGTTCTGATTTTTGAAGTTGTCCAATCTGTTGATATAGTTTTGCTCGATAGGCGTAGGAAATAGAAAGCTTTGGATCTAACTCGATTGCGAAATCGAGATCACAGCCTGCTCTCTCGTAGTCTTTTTGTTTCAGTAGACATAATCCGCGATATGCGTGGGCGAGTGCGGAGTTCGGTGCGTTTAGCACAAGTTCGTTGAGCGATTTAAATGCGTTTGGATAGTCTTGCAGTCCCAAGTAGGACGTACCTCGTAGATATGAGTCTTTGACTTTTTCCTGGTGCTGCATCATTGCACCGGTCCCGCACCAGTGTGTCATGCGTGTCTTTACCTTGTGCGGTTGTTGTAATGGTCGAAGAGATTGAATAACATGGATCCAATCCTTTTCTATCCAATAAATGTGTGGCTTCCACGCGTAACCTGGTTTTCTGCTGGATAAAGCAGCTAGATCTGTGTTGGTATATGGATCGTCCCAGCTAATCACTTTGACGGGAGCGACGAAGCGACCCTTTAGGGACCGGGCGGTAGCTGTGCCTGTAGTATTTAACTCTTTTAGGTCGGGCATGTTATTGAGCCGGGCGATTTGATTGGTCGATATCCAGTTGAGAGATAGATTCAAATTGCTTAGATTAGCTTTCAAAATCTTTGGCAGGTCCAGGTTCGTGAGACTGGTGTTAGAAAGATCGAGAGATTTTAGATTCCTGCACTTTGAAAAGAATTCATCGGTAAGCCGGGATAACTTGCATCCATGAAAGTTGGCTGTGGTTAGACTGCGAAGTCCTGACAGTTTGGCTAGTCCTTTGCCTGTGACATGGGTAGACGACAAATCGATACTTTCAAGGTTTTTGAATGTACCAATGACGCCTAGCGCAGCATCGGTCAGTTGTGTACCACTTAAGTTCAGGTTCTTTAGTTCTGCCAAGCTCGCCAGCAGTTTAACATCGGAGTCTTTTAGCGACGATTCGCTAAGGTCGAGTGAAGTGAGGTTTGGCAGATTTGCTAAGGTAGTTAGAAGTTGCGGAGACAACTCGCAATAGCTCAGGTCTAATGATCTAATGTTTGGAAAACATAGAAGTGCGGTTGGATCTTTGGCAATGTCTGTTTGTCCAAGGTCCAACCAAGTAATTCCCTGCATGGGAGCTAACCTTTTTAGTCGTTCAGGAGCACCTTCTGGAGGAGGGCAAATCCAAATTTTTTTCACCCGTGTCAGTTTCGATAGCCAAGTTGCATTATCCGGTGTTACATATAGGGGCTGACCCGCGAAGTCTATTTCTTCCAGTGACTCAAGGCTGTTGAGTAAGGGTGCCCACAAATAAAACCGAATTTGGTCTTGTGGACCAAGAAAGCCTGTATGCCAAGCAAACCTTTTTAGTGTTGGAGTAAATTTCAGGCACGTTGCGATAGAAAAACCTTGTCCATCTCTATTTTCCGTAATTGTTATGGACTCATTTTTTTTGGCTTGAATCAGTTCTGGTTCGTTCGGACCGGATTGCAATCTTCCAACTAATTGCTTCGGCTGGTCCCAGGTGCAAATTGATTCCAGATTGTCACTTGAAGGGTTGATGATTGAAATTCTTTCTAAGGTTTTGTTAGCTAGTACGAGGTTCAATTGGTCCCTGCTAATTTCACTAGTAGTAAAAAGACCGACCTCTTTCAAGTTTTTGAGTTCACCTATGGTTGGAAAAGCATCGGCAGAAATATTGTTTGCGTTTAGGCATAAGTACTTAAGATGGTTAAAGCTTGAAAGTGCTTTTCCATGCTTAAGCGATGATCCAACAACTAGTAGTTCGACAATGTTTGGATCATGCGGGATCAATTCACAATCTATAGATTGCGGCTGTATTTGAGTGAGTCCAAAAGAACGGCGGTAATCAGTTGGCTCCGGTAGAATCCAGCTTGGTATGATTCGAATAGTGATTTCTCGAACTTTTGGTAAGTTGAGCGCACGAGGTAATGGATGGGCGTCATCGAAACCTGTCGAGATGTTGAGTTTTTCAAGAACTGGACATTTTCTTAGCTCATTAAGAGTCTCAGTTGACAATGAATGAAGCTGTAAGCTCAACCTTTTCAATTTTGGAAGTCGTGATACTGCAGCTAGATCTTCCAAAGTCGGATCAGGAAGCCAAAGCCCATCCAAGTCCTTGTTGCCTTCAAGGATGGCAGTCTTTTCGGACTGGGTTTTTCCCGATAGTTGACTGGAAACAATGCGTTCAAAATAGTAACTGTAGTCCGGATAGGAATAATCCTTTGCGAATGCAGGCGCTAGTAGGCTAAATAAATAGCACACAACAAAGGAGACCACATTTCTTGGAACTCGTGACATATTTGGTTTTTGAATCGCCCTAACAGGCGGACTTAATGCCTGCCGTTGTGTCCGTTGCCGTTACCATTTCCATTGCCGTTTTTGCCATTCCCATTTCCATTGCCATTTCCGTTCTTGAGAATGAGCGGCAATATGTCGTCGAGCGCATCCACGATGTGCGCCGGCTTGGAGCCTTGCAGAATTTCACGCGTGTGAATACCGGTTGTTACACCAATGGCATCGACACCGGCATTGCGTGCCATGTCTAAGTCATAGGTGCTGTCACCGATAACCACTGAATGTTTGTGAATGTGATTGAGTTTCTTCAGTGTGCTGTGCACGGGTTCTGGATGTGGCTTGTGATTTTGCACATCCTGTTGTCCCATAACCACACGGAAGTATTTGCCTAGATCGTGGTGGTCTAAAACTAGCTCTACGAGATTGCGGCGTTTTGACGACACAATAGCCAAGTCAATTTTGCTATCCTGCAATTTTTTCAAGATTTGCAGCAAGTTGGGAAACAACGGGCAAATCTCGATTGCTTTAGTGTCGTAAATTGCTCTGTAGCGATTAGCCACGGTTTCGTGATAATCGATACCTTTGTCTGGAAATATCACTTCCATTTGAGCCATCAATGGAATTCCCACTAATGGTTCCCATTTCTCCAGGATCTGCTTTGACAAAAGGTATTCATCTACTACTTGATGCATTACGTCGACTATGCCTGGAGCCGAGTCAACCAGAGTTCCGTCAAAGTCAAAAATTATGAGTTTATACAAGTTGGAATCACCGTCCTGTTTTCTGAATTAATTGGGCAAACCTCTCGAACAAGTAATGTGAGTCATGAGGTCCTGGGCTTGCCTCTGGATGGTACTGAACACAAAAGATTGGTTTTGTACGGTGTTTGAAACCCTCCACAGAGTTGTCATTTAAATTGACGTGAGTCAATTCGAGGTCTTTAGGTAGGCTTTGGCTGTCAACAGCAAAGCCATGGTTTTGACTGGTAATTTCTACTTTCCCAGTGGTGAGATCTTTGACGGGTTGGTTCCCGCCTCGGTGCCCGAATTTAAGTTTAAATGTTTTGGCACCCATGGCTATTGCTAAGAGCTGGTGACCCAGGCAGATGCCGAAAATAGGCAATCCCGAGTCGATTAACTTGGGCAATTCAGCCAAAACCCCTGAGCAGGCAGCGGGGTCGCCTGGTCCATTAGATAGGAAGATAGCCTCGGGCTTGTCCTTTAAAATCTCGTCAGCGAGGGTGTCGGCTGGATATACGGTCAGCGCCATGTTCTGATTTACAAGGCTATTGAGAATATTGCGCTTAATGCCGAAGTCCATAACTGCTACCTTGATACCCTGGTTTCCTAATTTGTATTGCTTTTTCGTCGTTACCTCGGAAGTGAAATCAGCCCCTGTCATTTCGGGTGACGTGCGGGCTATTTCAACTAGCTTGTCTTCTTGGAGGACCTCAGTAGAGAGCGCGCATCGCATCGCTCCCTTTTCCCTGATATGACGCGTGACTGCACGCGTGTCGATTCCCTCTATTCCCATAATACTCTGATTTTCCAGGAACGAGGAGAGCGATGACTCGGCTCGCCAAGAAGAATGCCTGCGGCTCAAATGCCTGACCACAAGCGCTCTTGCGAAAATCTTGTGGGACTCGACATCGCTGTCGTTGCAGCCGTAATTGCCTATTTCGGGATATGTGAGAGTTACCACTTGCCCAGCGTAGCTAGGGTCGGTCATTATCTCCTGATAGCCAGTGAGGCTTGTGTTGAAAACCAGCTCGCCGACTGTTGTGCCGGATGCCCCGAAGGATTTGCCCAGGTGAGTAGTGCCGTCCTCCAATGCCAAGAGACAAGGTTTGGAGGATGGTTCGTTTTTTGATTGGGACATAAATAACGCTCCGGTTCCGTTTTACTATACCTTCGCTTGCCATCCGGCATAACGGGTTTGCTTCGCTGGCGGATTGTTCATCACAACCCTTGCTTCGCCTCTTTACCGAAACAACACTTGAAAAGTTGGATTAAACTACGTTTTGCAATTTCTATATTAGCCCGAAAAGGTCAATTCGTCTTGCGTTGCGTGGTTTTGTTCCGTTTAAAAAGGGCCGAAGTTTAAGGCGTTGCCAGGTAAAAATTAGTAGTTAATGTAGAATATTGCCCGATTAATCAAGACCGCACGCCTTTGAAGGACGCCACTTTTCCATGAACAGTATTCAGGACTATTTAACAGCGACGACGATGTTACTACCAGCCACCTTTTTGCTTGTGGCTATTATCTTCTCTTCTCTTTGGAACTTGTTTTTTCCGGAAGCGAAAAACTGGACCCCAAGGATTTGTTTGTTGGTCTTGATAGCGTCCGCTATAAGTTTTTGGTCCCAATTCCCGGTTGCACCGACTTATTTGTTCGGTAGCCTTTATACCGTCGATAACTTATCGGTGGCGACAGGATTTATCGCAACCATCATTGGCGCCATTATCGTCATGATGTCCATGGGTTATGAAAAGCACTTTGGTCGCAACCAAGGCGAGTATTACGTGCTTATCGTCACGGCTGTTTTGGCAGTTTGCCTATTGGGTGGTGCGACTGACATCGTTATGCTCTTCGTTGGACTAGAAACACTTAGCTTGTGCTGTGTACTTCTGTCCGGTGTAATGAAGCAAGATCGCAAAAGCAACGAAGCTGCACTTAAATATCTTTTGTCCACAGCAGCAACTACGGCAACATTGCTGTATGGCTTCTCTTTCATCTATGGCTTGACCGGTTCGACCAACTACTACGAATTGCATTTGAAACTGGCTGCATTGACACAGACACCATCGCTGCTCGTCATGCTTGGTTTGATGTTTGTTTTGAGCGGAATTGGCTTCAAGCTGGCTGCCGTGCCATTCCATATGTGGGCGCCTGATGTGTACGAAGGTGCACCAACACCAGTGACAGCTTTCTTGGCTATTGGTTCTAAGCTTGGTGGATTTGTTGTGGCAATAAGACTGCTTGTTTTAGTGTTCGGCAGCGCTTACTTAGATTGGAGTCTAATTGTCGGCACGCTGGCAATTCTTTCAATGATTGCCGGCAATTTAATTGCTTTGGCGCAGACCTCGTTTAAGAGAATGCTTGCTTATTCATCAATTGCTCACGTCGGTTATATCTTGCTTGGCTTAATTGCTGATCCAAAAGATGGACTGCCGGCAGTAATGTTCTACTTGATCGTCTATGGCTTTATGAACCTGGGTGCATTTGCCGGCGCAATCATATTTGAAAATGAAACAGGCTCGGACAATATCAACGACTTTGCCGGACTTATCCGCAAGCGTCCGGTGTTGGCTACTGGCTTGGCTATCTGTTTGGTCAATTTGGCAGGATTGCCAATTCCTCCGGCAGGTTTCTTTGCCAAAGTGTTTGTCTTCTGGTCAGCAGTCAATTTGCAAACCACACTTGGTTGGGCGCTTGTAGCAACAGCTCTTGTGACTTCCGTACCGGCCATCTACTACTACACACGTGTGGTAATTAAGATGGTTGTTCGCGAGCCCTCAGAAAAAGTCTTGGCAATGCCAGACAAGGAAGTTGCTATGCCCGGTAACAACTGGGTTTATGCAGCAATGATTCTTTGCTTGATTGGCATTACATTCGGCAGCTTTAAAGTTGATTCGGTAATGGACATTTCGCGCGCTGCAGTAAATACAATGGCTGCGCCGCCGACATTGGGTTCTCTCCCGAGCCATACCAATTGATTTGTTGCGCAAGGGCTTAAAAGACTTAGCTGCGTTTGCACTTGTTCTGTTTGTAATTCTTGCGGGATTTTATTCCCCATGGCTGACAGGGCAGCGGTCATTTTTCCTCTCGGATATTACCTACTACTTTGAGCCTTTCCTGCGTTTCATAGGTGAATCTTTGCGCAAAGGCGAATTGCCTTTGTGGAATCCCTACTGCTATTGCGGAATGTCGCAGGTAGCTATTCCTTCACCGGGTGTTTTCTATCCGTTGAATTGGTTGTTTGCTGTCCTGCCTTTTGATTCGGCTTTTGCAATGAACCTTGCTTTGCATCAGCTGATTGCCGGCATTGGCAATTTTCTTTTGGTCGCCGGTGTTGGTTGGGGGCTAGGACCAGCTTGGCTTGCCGGTTTAGTTGCAGCGCTGTCGGCTTACATGTTTTCACTGGAAGCCAATTACACGCTCATGGCGTCGGCTGCCTGGTTGCCTTTGGCGTTGTTTTTCTTGACCAAGATAACCAGCTGCTACACTCGGTCAAACATGCTCTATGTGATTGCTGCAAGTATTGCCACCGGAATGCTTGTGCTTGCCGGGCGACCAGAAATTTTCCAGCCGGCGCTTATGATTCTGGGGTTGTATTTGATAGTGGCAATATTTGTTGACGGAGCAAAAGGCAAAAGTGATGCTTTTCGTCAATTGTTCTGGCGGGGTGTGGCGCTCGTGCTTGGCCTTTGTATTGCCTTTCCCGGACTGCTACCTGTTATTGAATGGAAACCAATTTCTCCTCGTGCGCTTGGACTCGGCTTGTCTGAGATTTTCATTTGGTCTGCCAATTGGTACGACATGCTGTGTCTTGTTTTGCCGCAGCCATTGGGTGACTTTCATTTACAAGGGACAAGATTTCTTTCAGTTGCCGCTGGACGTGCTACATATATTCCTTATCTAGCCTCAGCTTTTGTCGGCCCTATCGTCGTGACATTTGCTCTCTGGGGGCTCTTTGATAAATCATGGAAGTGGCGATTTGTGCTGCTGGCTATTCTTGTGGGCAGTCTAATTATGGCTTTAGGCAACGGTACAGTTGTTGCGCCATGGCTCATTAGTCACTTGCCTTACCTCAATATATTTCGCTATCCGGTGAAGCTTCTCTATTTCCCTGTTTGGTGTCTGGCAATATTTGCTGCTTGTGGATTTAGAATGGCAATCGAAAAGCGGGTTTCCAAAATTGCGCAGGCTTTGTCTATTGCACTTTGGTCACTTTTAGGAATTGCCGGTTTGACGTTGCTTGCCTGGAAGAATTTGGCTGTCATTGCCGGCAACTGGGCGTTTTTCGTTAAGCGAGGAGTGCATGTTGATTTGCTGACGCCGGCATTTTACCTTCTTGGTCGTGCCGGCGTTATTGCTGCCGGCATTGGTCTGGCAATTGTTCTTGTGACTTGGCTTTATAGTCGAGATAAACTCACTAGCAGAAATTTCATCGTCATCACTTTGTCTTCTCTTGTGGCGAGCCTTGTTGTTCATGCTTTTGTCTATTCGCGGCATGATGCACCTCCGGATTTCTTTTATCGGGATAGCCATGTTGCTGATGTGATACGAGAGACAATGCAAAAGAATTCGCAGAGTTTTATTGGTAGACGTGTGTTGCCTTTGTATTCTGATCCACTAGCGCGACCTGATGATCCGGGTTCGGAATTTAATGCCGGCAGAGGAACCAACAGGCAAAGAACGTATAGTTTTTATCAGTTTGGGCGGCAAATGCTTTTGCCCAATACAAATATCGACGCGGCAATTCCATCTTCGTTCGGATATGAGGCAGCAGAAACGCTCGATTATAGAAGGCTTTTCATAGGCGCTTTAAGGAAGTGCAGGGCTAGTTTTAACAAGCTGATGCCGCCGCCTGATTTGAGTAAGAGGACGGATGTGCCTCTCTATAGATTCTGCCAAATAACTTCAACTGAGTTTGTTTGTACGCAAATGATTCGCACTTATAAAGGCAAGAAGCTGGAAATTCCGCTGTTGGACGGGCGCTTTTTCTCCCTTGTCCACTCTGATGAAAAATGGAATTTACGTGTTTACAAAGTAGATAGGCCGTTGCCAAACGTACACTTCACCTACAAATGGTACGTCGTACCGACGCAAAAGTTAGCGCTGGGGCTTATCGCCAACGCCCATGTGTCCGGCTACAACCCCTGGGTGTCCACTCTCATTGATCAACAGCCGGGTGTTATGTGTCCCCTGCCAATGCCCGACTTTATGGTGGGTGATCTGAAGAAGAATTTGCTTGTAAATGTTTTTGAAAATTCTGCCGGCAAATTGAAACTTTCCATCGCCACACCAATTCCAGGCATGCTTCTAATTTCCAATCACTACTATCCTGGCTGGAAATGTCTGATTGACGGCAAGCCGGCAGTAATTCATAGAGCAAATGGTGTACTTATGGCTGTCCATGTTACTGGCGGATTGCACACTGTCGAGTTGAGATACGATCCCGATAGCCTGAGCGATGGTATTAAGATGGCAATCGTGGCACTAATTGTTCTTTTGCTGCTTTTGCGCTTTTCGCTTCGTCGGGTCTAGTAGCCTGAGTCATGTGTGGTATCGCTGCTAGGTTCAACTGCATTTAAAACATCTTGTACTGAAGGTCGATCGGCGGATTTGTCGTATCTGCTGGCGTCGTATTTAAATACTGTGTCGTTATTTTGATTGATGACGTTGCGATTGAATTTCTCTAGTTGAGTTTCTTCAACGCAAGGACCTTCCGGTGCTTCGCCCATAATTTCGCGAGCTTTTTCAAATAATGGTCTGGCTTCGTCGTGTCTGCCTTCGTTCATGCGTCTTACAGCTTCGTTGTTTAATTCAACTGCAGCTTGACCGACTGATCGAAGTCGTCCATCGTCACCCTTCACATATTGTTGTGAGCCATCAACATTCATATAAGACTCGACATTACGATTAGGTTCCGGCAATGACGGTGCCTGCACATTTGGCTCTGACATTTGACAGGAGCTTTTCCTCTGCGGAATTTCTGAACAGGCTCCCTCGGCAGGCTCCTGGGTTGCTTCCTTGCCTTCATTGCCCATCTCAAGGGTGAATTCGGCCCGGCAGCAAGGCGTAAACACAAGCCAGGTTGCCATTAATGCAGTAATTGTTGGTTCCAAACGCATGATAATCTCTCTACTCCCAACGCTAATATGCCCAAAATGAACCCTGAAAAGTCGTTATTGGGTAGTGGTAGACTAATATTCTTATAACTTAGCCCGCGTAGTTCAGTGGATAGAACACCTCCGTCCTAAGGAGGGTGTCGGGAGTTCGAGTCTCTCCGCGGGTGCCATCTGGGTGAGGGTTTCGGGGATCGCCCCAGCCCTCACTTTTCTTTCCGGGTGCAAATAGGGTGCGAAATCAATGTTGATTTAGGGCGTTTTCGCGCCTTACACGGATATGCCTGCCGCGTGCCGGCCTCGTAGTTGTAAGCGAAGGGATTAGCGGTTCGAGTTCTTCTGCCGCCGATGTTGTGCTTTATCTACTTAACCACTGGGAATATTGTTTGCAGAAATAGCATGGTTGATTCAGACGTATGAATGCTTTATTTGAGCAAGTGCGATAGGTGTGAGTGCAAAAAGGGCTTGTGTAACAATTTTCGGTAGGACGAATGATTAGTAACATGAAGGCCACACTGAGAGTTCTTTTGTCCACGCTTGTTGGGACGATAGCAGTTGTGCTGTTACTGGGAGCGCTGATATTCGTCGGATTTGTGGCATGTTTAGGCGCGTGGGTCGTGGGTACACGACCTGTATCGGAAGAATCAATTGTCAAAAGTGCCGCAACACGGACCAAGTCTAATTCAGGGGATTTCGCTCCAGCCGCGCCACTGTGTGCTGAATTACGCAGTCATGAGGCATACCTATTACAAGATGGGAAAGTTCTGTTGGTAGGTCGTGATCCTCGAAATGAGCTGAAGGTACAGCTATTTGATCCAATGCAAGACACCATCACACTCGCACCTGATGAATATGGCTGTGAAATTACTAAGTCAGCATCTGGGTTAATGTCTATAGGCGGCCATGGACTTGCGGATACAGCGGAATCTAGAAATAAGTTGGTGTTCCGTGCATTATCTAAAACACCGATACTGAAAGACTGGCAACCGGATATCGTGTCTCTCCCTCATGAACAAATATTGTTGGCTGGAGGTTCGACTCGAGGCAGGGACATGCTGGATACATGTAGTGACACCATTACAAAGGTAGTACTTTACGACGCAGCAACGAACAAACAAATATTAGTGGGTCGATTAAATGTGGCGAGGGGCAATGCTGCACCCGCAGTATTGAAAGATGGACGCATTCTTTTCACTGGAGGTGATCTCGTGGATCCTGGCATTCCAGAAGATTCTAGAATGTCCAGAAAGATTACTTACCTCCGTTCAACAGAGATCTACAATCCTCGTACCAGAAGATTTACTAATGGACCACTCATGAAGGTTTCTAGAAGTAGGCATAGGACAATAGTGCTAGCTGATGGTCGAGTATTGGTTATTGGCGGTTTGAGTGGTACCGCGGGAAAAGCTGATTTTACACACACTGCAGAAATTTACGATCCAAAGACTAATTCTTTTGGACCGTTGATTCCAATGTCAACTTGGAGGCTTCGTTGCCAGACGGTCTTATTGCCTTCTGGGAACGTGTTAGTGATGGGTGTAGGACAATTTGCCTCAGACCAAGCTGAGCTTTTCGATGCTATCAATAACAAGTTCATTGCGAAATCTATGATCCTGCCTAGGCTATGGCAAACGGCCACTGTCTTGAATGACGGGCGAGTTTTCATTGCTGGCGGTCTGCGCAGACTTGCTGTTCTTTCCGATGAGCAAGACTTGTATGCAAAGCGCTGCGAACTGTTCGTTGAACCCAAGTCTCTAGAGCTTGCAAAATGAGTTGGCAGGTAGAAGACAATCAACCAATCTCCTCAGCAGGACAAGGGCTTCAATCCTTGCGCATCTTGCTTCTGACGAGTCTATGACATTTTGCAGTGTCATGAATCGGACTGCAGTTAACAACAATGACACTCGGTCACCTAATTGTCTTGTGCAGGCCGTTCGCGTGATGTGAAACTTGCTAAGCGATTGCTCTGGATGGGAGCTAAATTGGACAATTGAGGGCAGAACTGGCAAAGAGGTTCTTGGTGCGGCAATTGATGTAAATAGTCCAGAAATGGTCAAACTATTTATTGACGATGGTGTCGAGGTTAATAGCGCTTTCTTTGAGAGTAATGGGACGTCGCTCAAGAAAGCTGCAGTATATAATTCCTGAACCAAACCAGAAATTATTCAAATGCTGAAAGATGCTGGAGCAATTGAATAGTGCAGATTCGCTCTCGGATCGTTATGACCAACAACCTATTGAGTTCTATAAACATGGTGTCATCCTCCAGAAGCGCCTTTGGTCAGTAGAAGTCCTGAGCCTGTAATGGTTTCTTCGCAAATGTATAGCCAACCATACTTCTTGAACATCGGTTCGAAATGAGAGATTTGTTCTGTTGCATTGCCCCTAATATACGTTTCATAATTAGCGATGGCTGCATCAAATGATGCTTTCAGTTCATTAACATCGATCTCAATAATATCGTTTGGCAAATTTGCAAATAGAGAACCCGCAATTGGCGTTATCAGTGAGTTGACCGTTGCCGAAAGCCTAAATTTCTTTGGAACGGATGGCAAAAGTGACGATCCGCCGCGACCACCCGGAGGCGCCGGTGCTGGTTCTTCGAAATAAACTCCATAGGAGTGTAAAACAGCATTTCTCAATTGCCACAAACTCGCCCCGTCTCCTCCACTCATACGTTGATCCGCGAAGGTCCTAAAGCGTTGACCAATGGCACCACCAGAGGTGGCATCGTTACCAGCGTACAGCTTTGCCAACAAATCAACACCCGCCAGAACTGCCATGGTGCCTGGCCAGTAAATCGGGGGTGTTGCGCCGAAGCACCGTCCTATATCTCGGCGCAAAAGATATAAGGTGCTGTATTTTCTGCAAGTTCCTCCTAACAAGCTCGGATTTGTGTCAGGAACGCCTGCCTGGTCTAGCGGTAGCAAGGGATCTTCAAAGAACAAATTTAGATCATCTACTAAGGGCATATAGTTACATCCGGGGTCGGGGGCTGTGGTCATTCAGGCAATATTCCATCACGTCTACTTTTCTATAAGCTTTCTATGTACCATCAAAATTATACGGTTAACGTTAATCGGAGATCGTTTTATGACTCTATTGCTCACTTGGCTCGCTCTTTGTTGCAGCAGCAGCAAGAAGTCCGAACATCACTGCAATAAATGAGCTAATCAAGACAATTGCGCCAAGAACAATGATTAAGGATAAGAGTCGATGGCGTTCCAAGTAGAGAAGGGTCTGCTGTATTATGAGCGGAGATTGAATAAGGAGGCTGACTATCGCCCCGACCAGTATGCCATAGGTAAAGCTCCTCTTCTTCGGGGGAAGTTCGTCAACTATTTGCCACCATGACTTACATACATTCATTTTGGACTCTGATCCTTTGGAAATTGTGCTGATCTTTTATATCAAGTATCTCACAACTTGCCAGGTCGCAAATGTTATGGAGCAAGGTTTGCTTGCCTTCGCTGGATTTTGGGCCGTAACGTTACTTTCTTGCCAAAAATGCTATAACCACTTGCAAATATATAATCAACGTGGGGACACTTAAGAAGCAAATTAAAATCCAAACAGGATTGAACGGGCGTTGTTGTTGGGCTGTGGTATCATCACTTCGTTTTCGCTTATGCATTGTTATATCAATCGGTATCGTTATTAGAGCAACGAAGAACAGAAGGAGATGCGAAAACCAAAAGAGAATAATGCTACCCGGTCCACAACAAGCACAAAACGAGTTTGCAATCAGAAACAGCAAAACAAATGCGGCAGTAATCGGGAATTTCTCTAACACCAATGCACCCTTTCTTGCTTACTATATTACTTTTACCGATTCTTCAGGATTTTTCAGTGGGAAAATGTTGGTTTCGCACGCAGTCCGATACGAACGGTTCCTGGATTCATCTGTCGCTCTCAGAATTAACTATCAATGGCACGGCGCATTATCGTTTTGGGTAAAAGGTGCTTCAATTAATCTGGTTGAATCCGGTGCTTGTCAACTTTGTTTTCGTGAAGCCAAATGGAAAGCCACATCGTATCCATTCCAAATGACCCGATAGGGTAAACCATATCGCCCCAGTCGGCACTATTGCCGAATTTTTGATAGGGACCCAATAGCTCAACGACTTGTTCCTTGCTCAGTCCTTCAAGTCTGTACTTTTCAGTAAGATCGTTGATCATTCTTTGACGCATGCTGCTCGTGGATCCCGATTTGAGCCAGGTTTGTCGGTCGAATGGAATAGGAGCAATATGCTGACGATTGTACTCCCAAAAAATCTGTCCCCCAAAATACAGGAAAGGAAGCGAGATCACAAATAGTGTAGCGAAGATAACGACTCCAAATATTCTCAGGAGTTGTTTTGGAGTCAGATGCCACTGAGAGTTGGTGTTAGCAGATTTGAAGGTGTTCGGGAGGCTGTATCCAGCTTCGTCTCCATCTTGTTTATCTTCGTCAAATCGATCATCGTCTGACATTTTTTCCTCTTGGATTGTTTTTCGCTTCACTGTACGATTCTACATGTACAAAGCTGCCTATTATCATAAATACTGCTCGACAAATTGACAAACGGGAAATTGATAAGAAGAGTGCACAGGCATAGACAGAAAGTCTGTGTTGCCTTATCGGTTGACAGAGTTTTGCGGTGAAAGTGGAGGAAGTGATATCAAAGCCTTCAACTTTTCGATGAGTGCTTTTGTAACCCTGCTTGAATTCGATTGAAAAGCCCTCTCCTGCTTATTGTGCGTTACGAACGTTCTTCGCAATGAAGGCGTCAAGATCTTGAATGCGCCATCTTTTGTTTTTGATCCCAATCCTGACGTAGGGGATGCTTTTACCTTTTTGTTTTAGCCAGCTTAGGCTGACTCCAAGATAAGCAGCTGCATCTGGTGCCTTCAGCAAATAGGAGTTAACAACTCCGGCGGACTCTTTGTGATAAAACGGTAGCTCTGTGGATGGAGCATCATTAGCTCTTTCTCTGTACATAGTGTTTTCCTCTGTCTCCGCCGGCGAAGCCCAGCGGAGACGCAAAATAAGTAATTAAATGGCAGTCTTCTCTTTAGTAAGAGATGTGCTTGGTATGGTGCAGCCGCGGATCAAATTTTCGGCAGCTTGTATTTCGTTGATGGCTTGTTGTGCCTTATTCCGAAAACGTGCAATGCGTTCCTTCATTATTTCCAAATCGGCGGTGAGTACATCAGCCCGGAGTCGCTCCTTCTGATGTGGCGGCATGCCGATTTTGTAGATGACACCACCACGTTCCTTGATCTCGGTGGCGTAGTATTTCTCAACAACCGGCAACAAGTAATCACAGTATTCAATTAGCCCCGAGTAGTCGTGAAGCTGATCGAACAAGTGATAGAGGTAAGTTGCCTGCGGACTGTTTTCTGACTCGGCGTTTCGAACAAAGTCGTAGAGCTGGGCAAGAGTTGTTTTTGCTTTGCCTTGTTCATTATTTAAGATGTAAGCTCTGGTAAGGATGTACATTGCCTCGGCGACATAAAAGTCGATGCAATAAGTATCCGGGTCGGCAGTTTCAACAAAGTTGCCGACAAGCTTTTCCAGACGCTTGTAATCAGGGATTTCTTTTTCATCTTCAGCTTTGATTGAAGCCATTAGTGTCTCAGGGGCATCGGCCGCTGCAAGTGCGGTTTTCATAGTTTGTACTCCAATTTAAAAAATAGGTTAGTGATCAATAAAGAACGCTTCTGTTGGGAAAACCATCAACGTTCATACTTAAATCAGCCAGATGTGTTGGATTACCGGGACTAGCTGACACTGCTTTCCATTTGCTTAGCTCTTTTTCCAATCTGGCTTTGAATCTGTTACTTTCTGGGATGATTCACGCTGCCGCGGATTGAGTTGACGTACTTAGACGGTAAATGACGATGCCATTTTTCAGATGTTCCCTGGCAAGGACGTCATGCCTGCTCAACAATGAATTTGAGCAGGCATGACCGAACGCAAACGAAGTGGCACGCGATCTCTGTCACCCTTCGATTAATGTTAGTTGTTATTCCAGTCCCGATGCGAGACGGTGTGCTCGATTTTGCCTATTCCAGGCGAAATCGTTCTGTTTCCCTTGCGTTCATAGCCAGGAAGCGATCTTCGGAGCGTTTCATTTCAGCTTTCAGGGTCTGAAAGATTTGCCTTATGTCCTCTTCTGTATAGGAGTAGTTGGACCTGTTTGCCAGGTTGCCGATCAACTGCAGTCCTTTAATAACCCTGTTTACGCGTTGATTCGCTAACTTTACGAATTTATCTCGATCTTTTTGTCTCATATGTATTAAATAACCTCGTACATTATCATTATGTACGCAAACTTCTAAAACTGTCAATGTCTGTATGCGGCAAGAGTGGAGGGTTGATTTTTGGTTGATAAATGGTTTATAATGGGTTTATCTAAACTCGTCGCTCCTCACTATTTGGGTAACAGGCATGAACTTACAAAGAACTCTAGTTTTTGATCCGGATGCGTGTCTCCGACAGGACGTTCAGGTCGCTTTGTCAAACCATCTAGGATTGGAATTTGATCGGGCCCAGTCTATAGAGCAGTGGCACGCCTCTTTCGCAACCAAACAACCAGACCTGGTCGTTCTAGACGTTGAGTTGCCTAACCTATCTGGCTTTGAGCTCTTGAGACAAATGAGGAGCCAACATTGGTCAGGTCCAGTAATATTTCTCGGCAGTGCTCCAATTGAAGATCTGGAACAGACCCATGATATTCGCATTGACTTTGTGAGAACCCCTATTGATGCCAACGAATTGCTTTGGCGCATTTTTAAACTCATGCGCGATTTTGATTCGCAGCCGGTGAACAAAATACTTGTACCGATGATTCAAGAGTTACGCAATGACACTAGTGGTCGTCTCGACGCGGAATTGATCAGTAAGACTTTTGGTATCACAATGGCCGATATCGCTAGATGCATTGGCAAAACACCGCAAGCTATTCATAAGACTCCTGATTCGCAATCGATTCAATCCGGACTATTTCACTTTGAACGAATTGCTTCTGGAATAACGCGCGCTACGGGTTCAGTGAAATCATTGCGTTCGTGGCTCAATACGCCTAATCCGCATTTTGATAAGACTTGTCCGGTTGAATTTTTACAAAAGGGCAAACTTGAGTTGCTCGCCGACATCGTAGAGGATGCTTTATTGGGACAACCAAGGTAAATGCATTCCCCACAAATCCTTTCCGATGTTCTGCAATCACTTCCCATCCAGTCGATTACTGGCATGGTTTTTCGTGCGGTTAATTTTGACGCGCTTATGAGCAGGAATCCACCGAATGCACTTTGGTCTGGAGGAGCGAGAGAGAAGGGGCAGAGATACACGCCGCCAGGTGGACCCGATTGCCTATATGTTTCAGAAACCGAGCAGACTGCGCTTTCTGAGGCTAGAGGACTGTTTTCGACAATAACCAATGAATCAACTCTGTCCCCATTGGTAGCTTTGCCGATTCAAGTGAGCCTGGAAAATGTTCTAGACATTACACAGCAGAACATTCAGCAACTCCTTGGTACCGATTTGACGGAGTTAACTTCATCCTGGCAAATGCAAATGTTGAACAGCGATGTGGTTCCTACTCATTTGCTTGCCGAAGCTGCCTTTGCAACAGACCGCTTTCAAGCAATCAGATTTCCCTCTGCTCAAGTTGTCGGTCAAGTCAACCTAGTAATCTGGACCGGACTGCTAAAAGGGACAAGCTTTGTCGAGATATTAGATCGAAACAGCAAACTTTGGAGACGAATACCGTAGTGGCTTGCCTCAAATTTTGCCAGCCATAAGCAAGAGGATCAATATGAACAAGAATAAGAAAAAGACCAGCAGCAACAGTAACAAGTTAGTCAAACAAGGATTGCTTGGATTTGTGCTAACCGCATTTGTTGCTTTAGGTAGTTTTCTCTTTACTCATCCGGCTGAAACACAATCCTGGATCAAGTTTGTGTGTCCATCAATTGGAGCAAAAGAAACTCCTGCCGTTACGGTAACACAATCAGCCAATCCGACCATAATAAATAATGTGATACCACTAGCCTCGTCACGCGTCGCCACAAGCTCATCCGATCAGTCCGACGTAAGCTCGAAAGCAGTGCGAAGGGCTGACTATATGACTCCCCTATCGGACCAAGACAGCCAGCGATTGACTATTCAAATTTCTGGACGAAACATAGGCGGTTCTGGAGGCGAAGGCGCACAACCAGGTAATGGCGGCAAAGCTGTTCATGTAAAGCGCGGAGATGTCTTACTCAGTAAGTCAAAGAAAACCTCACAAACGGGTATTTCAGAAACTACAATCAAAATTGACGGTGAAAACATTGGTGGTGCAGGTGGTAATGCTGCCAAGCCCGGGACCGGTGGTTTAATGAATGGTTCTTCTGGAAAAGGCGGAGACGGTGGCGATGCCGTTCTAATTGAGTGATCAGAGGAATAACTACTTCTCATGTTCCTTATTGATGAAAAACGTTTTTTGATTATTGTTTTGGGATTGATACTAACGTCCGCATTTTTCAGCCTGAGAGCGGAAGCAAAATTATTTCCATGTGTGGTCAGGTTCTTCGCCGAAGAGGCGGAAGTAGCTCCACATCTTGTTACAGATGGGTCGCTAAACGAAGTGCCAATTTGGATGATGACGTCTGACATCACTTGTTTGTGCACATCGAAAACGTTTCCTGTATATTCCACACCTATGCAAGTCGCCTTCACTATCGGTGAATTAAAGAAGACTTTGTCCCCGGACAACGCCCCCTATTTGGTTTTCACAAAAGCAGATAAACGTACCAGACAACTAGTTTATGCTCAGTCGCCATTGAGTACGCCGGAACGCACCCTGATCGAGTTCAAGCCGGTTGGTAACGACTGGGTCCTCGACAATTACGCTCGAGTTGGCAACAAACTGGTTTATAGCCCATATCCACATCCTGCCCGAATGGGAGAAGGAGGCCGTGGTGGGGATGGTTGTCCTGGACAAAATGGTGGCAGAGGTGGTGGAGGGTTCTTGAGAGGAGGACCAGGAGGTAATGGCGGACCAGGTACCCCAACGATGGTGCCAGGAAAAGGCGGACCAGGCGGACTAGGAGGTACCAAAGGCGGAAAAGGTGGCACCGGCGGTAATGCTTTCAGTGCTGGACAGACTGGTGGGAAAGGTGGTCCCGGCGGAGATGCAAATGAACCAGGAGGGCATGGAGGGAGCGGTGGCGATGGGGGGAATGGAGCAAACGGTTCTTGCCATATCCCCGGCGGTGCCGGAGGCGATAGCGGTCCAGGTGGCAATGCTTCCAAGCTGAGTGGCATTGGTGGCGACAGCGGAAATGGTGGCACCGGTGGTAGTGGTAGGATTGTAAAAATTAGAAAGCAGAAGAAGCTAAAGTAGAATTGAGTTGCTCCGTTACTCGATTCAATTCATTTACGCAGCTTTCCCGGTACAGCTATCACATAACACTCTCAACCAATTGCCTTCGCGCAGGCAACCCGCAGCCCCACATTTTTCGCAGATCTCATAACTGCATCTTTGCGCTTCCTGAGTTGCATCCAGCATTTCCTTTGTGGTTCCACTTAGATAGAAGCGGAGTCCGCCAAACTTTTCCTTTACTTGAATGGCAAAGAATTCTGGTTGCTTTTCTTCCGCCTCAGCGCGTACCAATTAGCTTCTTCCAGCATTTATCGTGGTTGCCGGCAATGAGAATTTTCCTGCCGTGCAACCTGCCTGACCACGACGGCACAAAATGCATGTTCATGGCAAAATCACCAATGTAATAAACAATATCTTCCGGCTGGACAACTCGGTTCCAAGCAGCTTCCATCGCCACATTCATCTCATGGGTATTATTGAATGGGCGAGCGCAATATTTGATGATGTTTGCGTGTCCGAAGTGATGATCGGATGAAAACCAAATAGACATTCATCAAACCTACCACTCGCCGGCGTGAATTGCAAATGAAGAGAGAAGCAATGGTGTTTTTGGTCCTGCCGAGGGTGTCGCGAGTTCGAGTCTCTTCGCGGGTGCCATCTGGGTGAGTTAACCCTTAGTAACATTTGGAAATGTGTCCGTTGCTTGTTCAGCTGTTGATACAGGCGGTGTTTTTGAGTTGAATTTCGCTTGAAGCGAACCCCAATCGATTGTAAGTGTGCCTCCTTCACTTTTGTATTGCTCTTCCCATTTCATAAGAAGGTCGAGCGAGGCGTGATCGATGTACGCCAAGCGAGAGAAATCGACGTGAAGCTCGGTATCTAAGGGCAGATTTTCGAGAACGTCAGAAAGTTTTGGCAAGCTCAAAAAAGTAGCAGCACCAATCAGTTGGAGTGTGATGCGTCCGTTGGTTTGTGTCTTAACGATATCAAGCTTGCAGAACACGTACAGAAGTTTTGCCGCGCTCATTGCTACTCCCAAAAGTACACCAGTCAGAAGATCTGTTGTTAAGATCGCAAGTGTTGTAACACTGAAGATAAGTAATTCAGAACGCCCATGGTCGGCAATTCGATTTACCGCTCGGATATCTATAAGCTTGTAACCTGCATAAACTAAGATGGCGGCAAGAGAGGCGGCTGGAATAAGGCTGAGCAGCTTTGGAAAGCACAATGTGAAGAGCAAGAGCCAAACGCCATGTAGAATCGTGGATGCTTTAGTTTGAGCGCCGGCTTTCACGTTAACTGAGCTGCGGACGATGACAGAGGCTACGGGTAAGGCACCAATTGCACCACAAATAGTATTACCTACTCCTTGGGCGATTAGTTCTTGATCGTATTTACTCTTGTGTCCAGGCAGCATCCTGTCGAGCGCATTGGCTGTAAGGAGAGTCTCAGCGCCTCCGACAAGGGCTACAACAAGTGCCTGTTGCAGTAAAAACCAGCCGTATTGTCCGACAGCGGAGAGTTCCAGGGGCTTCAAAGCTAACCATATACTATCCGGCAATTGTACACGAAGTACATTTAGTCCGAGTGCTGTTGCAGCAGCGGTCGAAAGGATAATGGCAAGTAGGGTTGGCGGAAAGGCACTGCGCAACTTTTCGATCGGTAGTTTTTCCCAGATCAAAATAGTTGCGATGGTTAAAAGACCAATCAAAGCAGCTGCTTCGTGGACGCCATCGTTAAAAGTAAGCACTTTAAATAACAACTCTGGCAGAGCAATTAAATTGGCGAGTCCGCTTCCTTTTGGTTTATCATCAAGCATTAAATGAAACTGACTTACTAAAATCAAAAGACCTATACCGGAGATCATTCCTTGAACTACAGCTGGAGAAATAGCTCGAAATACACGTCCCAGTCTAAGTGCTCCAAAGCAAAGTTGTAAAAGCCCTGCAAAGAACACAACTAGCCCTAGAGCACCTACTCCATGCTGATTCACAATATCCCAGACAATCATGGCAAGACCGACGGTAGGACCGCTCACTTGAAATGGTGAGCTGGACGTCATGCCTACCGCGATACCACCGATGATACCAGCAATTAGTCCAGCGGCAGGAGGCATGCCCGATGCTATGGCGACACCCATGCACAGAGGCAAGGCGACAAGAAACACTACAAGGGAAGGAAGGAGGTCTTGTACGCAATGGTATTGCCGTAAGTCAAGTTTCATAGTGGGAATTATTTAGCGGTTGAATCTAATCATCTTATTCGCTTTTGATGGTTAGTTTCTTGCCCTCGCTTTTGGGGGCGTGTTTTTTGGGTATCATAATGGTCAAGATACCATTTTTTAGACTAGCTTGAGCATTTTCACTCTGTACTTTGCAGGGAAGAGCAACAGTCCGTTCAAAAGACCCATAGGCTCTTTCTATAGCCTGAAATCCGCTGCCGTCCTTCAACGCCTTTTGTGTAGTTTCTGATTTCTTGTCTCCTTTTATTGTGACCAAGTCGTCAGTTACGGTCACATCGAGGTTCTTTTCATCGATACCAGGAACTTCAGCGGTGATCTCAATTGTATCGGCGGTTTCAGAAGTATCGAGTCGTGGAATGTATGCACCCAAGCCAACTGGAAATGCCCAGTTCTTATCCGGATTTGATGACATCACATCAAAATTTCTCATAAGCCAATCAGCGTCCGGATCATGCAACATTGTCCGCCACCACGGCTCAAACATGCTGGATGGTAAACTCAATTTCGATGCCGACTCACGCATCTTGTTAATAGTGGAATCCAGATCCAACGGCCTTTGGTCATGCTTTGATTTGCCCGAGTGGATACGCACGGGCTCGCCGGATTTATCTTTGGTGATGTTATTAGTATTGCCACTGTCTGCCGCGTAAGAATGTAGCATCTGACCACTGGCCAAAAAAAGAGATAAGGCCAGCAATAATATAAGTAAACCGAATTTTGCCCAGTGAACGGCAAAAGATTCTGGATACTTCGAAATGTAACTCATCGAAACCTCCTTCTCAAAAGCTCGTTGTGTAGATTGAAACCGGCTTTTATGCGGTTTGCACAGTAATTTTTCTCGGGATGGCGTTTTTACTCTTGGGCAGTACCAATTTGAGTACGCCGTTTTTCACTGATGCTTGAATTCCATCTCTGTCAATTTCATTTGACAAAGTAAAAACGCGCCGATAGTCACCAATGCCATACTCGGCATAAGTTAAGCCAAATTCTTCAACCTTTGGCGGTTCTACTCGACCGTAGATTGTGAGTATATTGTGCTCAAG
Organism: Candidatus Obscuribacterales bacterium; assembly: GCA_019744775.1. Classification (NCBI taxonomy): domain Bacteria; kingdom Bacillati; phylum Candidatus Melainabacteria; order Candidatus Obscuribacterales; species Candidatus Obscuribacterales bacterium. The sequence continues at coordinate 698,289 of JAIETZ010000001.1, read as the reverse complement.
TGTGATATCGACTGCGTCTTGTTTCACGCCAGGCATATCCGCCATAAGTAGCAAATGATCTTTGGATTCATATATGTCTGTTCTTGGAATGAACACCTTATTTGTTCTGGTCTGCTCTGTGCCATTTTGCACGGCTTCGACTTTGTTTGTCTCCATTAATTCAGTAGGCATAACAATCCTCCTTTGTTAGAGAAGAAATACTATTCTGATATGACGCCAATTTTCCGTGGCTGGTCGGCTTTGGCCCGCGGCAAGGTGATTTCCAAAACACCATTAATAAAATGAGCCTGCACTTCATCAGCTTCCACCCTAAATGGAAGTTGGAGCGAGCGGGTAAATTGACCGTGTCCACGCTCTTGGCGATGATATGTTTGTCCCTCTTGGACGATTTCGGGATTTCTAGATCCCTTAATTGTAAGAGAGTCATTAACTAGCGAAATCTCAATATCGTTTGGATCTATCCCCGGGATTTCCGTGCGGGCGATCGCTCCGTTTTCGGAAGTCCATACATTAATAGGTGGGAATTCTTGAGTCGATGGCCATTTCTCTACCGACATTAAGCGACTTAACTGTTGCTGAAGCCGCTGCATGTCTCTAAGAGAGCTGAACAGATCCGTGTCTGCAATTCTCTGTAGCAACATAACTTACGCCTCCTTCTATATAACGCTGTCATAAAATTGGATTTCGTATCCACTAAATAATTTACTGATTGCGATGCACCCGGCTTTGAAAATACACTTTTTTTTAAACCTGCCATGAAAAATATTCGCTGGTGGACTGGGTTTCAGGCGGCACAAAAAAATGCTGAAAACTCTTGACCGGTAAAAAGGTTTTTGCTATAAAAATTCTTGGAAGGCTTCAGTTTCCTTCCGTTTGAGTTAGTTGAATCACCATTTTCATGACTATTTGAAGGAGGTTGGTTTACCCTACTTGATCGGTTTGAAAATCTGAATACTGTTTATACAACTTGCCGGCCCGTCAGGCTGGCCTTAAAGCACGGATCGGGCGGCAGTACAAAGGTACTGCCGCCTCAGAGAAAGGTGCTTTCTGATTAGCGAATTAATTTACGAAATACACAAACAACAAAATCATTCCACTATGGAGGCGCGGAGGTGATTTCGATGTTAGGTATGAATTGGATTGAAGATTATCTCAAAGCTGGGTGTCCGGAAACGCCGTTGGATGAGTTGGCACTCCTGGCTCACAATAAAGATCACAAGATAAGAATGCGGATTGCCGAAAATTCCGGAACACCGATAGAAGTTCTGGAATATCTATCTAAGGACGAGAATTCGGATGTTCGGTTAGCGGTTGCAACCAATTCCAATTCCTCCTTGGAAATGATCCGTATGCTGGCTCATGACACTGATCCGACAGTGAGACATGGGTTGGCGGAAGATCCAAATACGCCTTGTGAAATTTTGAAAGTGTTATTGGAGGATAGCAATCCGTATGTAAGCTGTCGGGCAAGGAAGACAATGCAGGCTCTAGGATTACTCACGCCCGAGCCCGCGGAACCCAACCGGTTGTATATGTGGCCCGGCTTGAATCGCCAGCGTTTTGCATAAAGTCATAAAGTAATGACTTCTGACATTTAACTTGTAGGCAGGAGGTGGTCACCATGAAATCATTGTCGGCCAGTTTTGCCAAATCTTGTTTATGGGGAAGCATGTGTATCTTTGCTTTCCCAATAGTGTCCGCGGTGGCAGAACGGGCGCCCACACAGTCTGAAATGTGGACAATACATAAGGAAAGTAGACAAGATCATGTTGTTATTCCCGTAAGGAAAGATAAGCGAGAACAACAATTCATCAGGAATTTGTTGCGACCTAGTGAGCGTGGGGTTCTCTTTGAGCCGGCATCCGACCTTCAGAGTTTAGTGTGATTTTGACTATCGAGCTTTTACTGTTTGGTGCTGGCAGTTCGAATCTCTCCGAAGGCGCCATTTTGTGAGGGCTTTGGGGTTTGTGGGAACCCTCAGTTTTTTTGAGTGCAAATACGGTGCAGAATTCTTAGAGTGTTATCTGTTTCTTGATAGCAGTTTGTCTTCGTCTGCTCTTTTCTGCCTTGCTTGCAACTCTTTCGGAACCTAAATAATTGTGCCTAACTTCAATTTCATCGTTTCTCTTGAAGTACATTCCACGTTCAACCATTGAACGTGAAACCACTATATCAAGTACAGATTCGACTACATCTAGCGACTCAACTTTTTTAATTACTCCACCAGGTCCTACTGTTATCGAGCGAAATTCACCTTTGTTGTTGAAGACTGAGATAGTTTCAATAGGCAACGCCTGTACTTTCAGTCGCTCTTTGTTACTGAGAATAATTTCGTCAAAGACAAGTCTGTAGCCCGAATGCTTTCGCTTTTCCTCTGTTATGCCGACAGCATCGCTACCTTTCTTATCTACCATTTGAACGTAGCCGGTAACAATGGAGCCGGCAGGGGCAACAACATTCTTGTTAACTTTCAAATCTTCTTTTAGACGACCGCTTATTTCTGTGCCTGTATGCATTTTATGAAGATCAAGCGGCTCAAAAAAGACGACCTTAAATGTTGCAGGAACTGTGAGTTCGGACGGACTACTAGCAACCCCGCCTCTTAAAAATGATTCGGTTTCGTCGGCGAGTGCACCAGACGTGCTACTAAGTAACAACAAGCAGAGCGTAGAGAGTAGCAACGGCGTTCTTGAACTCACAATAGAAAACCTCTTATGCGGGTGAATTGTTTATACCATTAAGAAAGAGTGATGTGGCGAGATCGGCAAATTCTTTTTCCGATACGGCGCCACGGGACTGAAACCAAGTATAGGTCTACTACTTACTTCCAGCCGCCCCCTAGTGCTCGATAGAGGTCAACTCTGGACCCGACCAGGTTCATTTTCACTTCAACCAGTTCTTTTTCGGCTTCCAGTGCCTCTTCCTGGACGAGCAGCACTTCGATGTAAGTCGCCTTGGCGTACTTAAACAGCATGTTTGCCGTACCGATAGACTGCTCAAGCAATACGACTTCTCGGTTTTTTTTATCAAAAGCCTGCTGCATATTTCTTATATTTGACACCTGATTAAGAACGTCGGTGTAGGCTTTTAGTAAAGTCTGCTCATAAGTCAAAACCGCTTGGGTTTGGTGGGCATCGGCTGTCTGTATTCGTGCAAGGATTGCGTTTCGGTTGATCAATGGAAGCATTAAGTCACCCATTGCATTGTATAACAACGACTGTGGTTGAAACAGCAGTTGAGGATCAAACCCCGAAAAGCCAGTACCTGCCCTAATCGTCACGTTGGGGTATAGCTGGGCCTTGGCACTTTTTAAATCGAGCTTTGCCGCCTTAATCGCCGCTTCAGCCTGACGAATATCGGCTCTGTTTTCCAAAAGCTGAGCAGGCACACCCGTCTGCAATTCATCCACCGGAATCGCCATAAACTGGTCAGAGTGTCTCAATATTGGCGCTTCATTATAGATACCGGAGAGGAACTTCAGACGATTCTCTTTTTCAACAATTCTTTGACTGGTTTCAAACCGCTGGCTTTTAGTGTTGTTTAACTGGGCTTCAAACCGATTGACCCCTAATTGGTTCGCTTTGGCATAACGCTTCAAGGTCTGCATTTTAAGGAAAGCCGCTTCCTGGATGCTGATGTTTGCATCCAGTATCTTCAAAGACGTATCCAGAGCCATTAATTCATAATAGTTGCGTGCTATTTCAGTAACGAGCCTGGAAATAAGAAAATTGCGGACCTCATATTGTGCCACCATACGCAGTCTGGCTGCCTCTTTGGCATTTCTGAATTTTTTCCAGATATCCACTTCCCAGCTCAGCGACGGACCCAGATTCAGGTTAAAATCCGGGTTATTAATAATACCTCTCTCAACAATAATTTTATCCAACACGCCTTCCTGGGTGTTTTCGGATGGCTTAATGTAACTTGCGCCAAACCCCAAGCCGACTTTAGGCCAATACTCAGCTCGTTTTTCTTTCACTTCATTGGCAGCAATTTCAATATCCTGTATTGCAATATTGAATTCTTGGTTATTTGCCAGGGCTGTTTCAATCAGGGAGACAAGATAAGGATCAGAAAAAAAATGCCGCCAGCTAATAGTAGCCGCGCTATCAACTTCAACAGAGCCCTTCAGCAGCGGAGTGTCATACTTCTTTGGTACGTTGAATGTCGGCTTTCTTTCCAACAGACTAAGCGGATGAATCCATGATTTTGCAAAAACAGGTGCTTGCAGGACTCCCATAAGAGCTATGGGTGTTAAAAGACTAACAATTTTTTTTCTGTTTATTCCGCTCATGGTTGACTGACTAATTCTTAGGCTTCATTTTTTTGATCAGTAATTTAAGTTGTCCTTTTAGATGTCTGTGTATTTCCCAACGGTTCTTTTGAATCCCTGCAATGGCGTCCGTGATACTGGTATGTACTTCATCTTTCAGCAGGTTTTTGCCATCAACCAGGGTGGCGAAAACAAAGTAGAGCCCCGGAATAATCAACACGCCGATGATGGTGCCTGTCATCATCCCACCCATGGCAGATGAACCAAGGGTTCTATTCCCGACTGCGCCTGCGCCTTCAGACAACACAAGGGGGATAAGCCCTGCGACAAAGGCAAAGGACGTCATCAGGATAGGTCGAAACCGCATTCTGGCGCCTTCCAGTGCAGCGTCTCGCAACGATAAACCTTCATTGCGTTTTTGAACCGCAAACTCGACGATTAATACAGCATTTTTACCCAAGAGTCCAATCAGGGTAATAATGGCAATTTGTGCATACACATCGTTGGCCAGGCCCATCAGTTTGAGCATTGAGAAGGAGCCAAAAATACCGACGGGCAAGGAAAAGAGTACAGCCAAAGGTAGTGCAAAGCTTTCGTACTGGGCCGCCAGCACTAAATAGACAAAAAGCACAACAATCACGGAAATAACAACAAATTCATTACCTTGTTTCGCTTGGTCGAAGGACAGGTCTTCCCAGGCAATGTCGAACTCGCGGGACAGGGTGTTTTTAGCCACGTCGCGGATAGCCTGAATGGCGTCGCCAGACGTATACCCTTTTGCCGGGAATCCCCGAATGGCAGCAGAGTTGTACATGTTATAGCGCGTAATTTCATTGGCCCCTCTTGTTTTTTCCAGGGTCATAAACGACGTGTAGGGCACCATTTCCCCTTGCTCATTTTTGACAAACAGGGTCTTCAAATCATCCAGATTTCTTGTGTATTCAGGGGCTGCCATGGTAAAGACCTTAAAAAACCGGCCAAATTTAACAAAACCTTGCTCATAAGAGCCGCTGATTAGAACATCCAGGTTTTCCATAGCCGTTTTTATGGAAACCCCCTTCTGCATGGCCGACTGGTTATCGATCTTGATTTCATATTGCGGGTAGGACGCATTGTAGAAGGTAAACAGCCCTGAAATCTCTTTGCGTTTGCTCAGGGCCTGCATAAAGTTCTGAGTAGCCACTTGCAGCTCCTGATAGCGGAGATCGCCGGTTTTATCCAGTAACCGCAAGGAAAATCCGCCGGAAGTGCCAAAGCCGGGAATGGCCGGCGGCTCAAAAAATTCAACCCTGCCTCCCAACCCAACAGCTTTATGCTCTAATTCCTCAATAATTTCAAGGACGTTTTGTTTGCGGTCTTCCCAGTTTTTGAGGTTGATAAGACAGGTCCCCGCATTGGAGCCTCTGCCTTCTGTCATGATTTCGAAGCCCGCCATCGACGTCACCGAGTCGACCCCGTCAACCACTTTGCACATTTTTTCCAGCTGGCGCATTACTTTGTTTGTATACTCCAGCGTAGACCCCGGTGGTGTTTGAACAATAGCGTAGATGGTGCCCTGGTCTTCATTCGGGACAAAGCCGGAGGAAACATTTTGGCTCATATAAAAAATGCCGGCAGCAAATAATAGGATGACCCCCAGGCACATTATTTTTTTTGTGACGATACGATTTAACAGCCCCAAGTAGCCACGGGTGAATGCTTCGAAAAGGGCATTGAATTGCCCAATAAACCATTGAAATACGTTAAAAGAGGGCTTGTGACCGGCATGGTTTTTAAGAAACATGGCGCATAAAACAGGCGTTAGCGTTAATGCCACCAACGCCGAAATTATAATGGCGCTAGACATAGTGATGGAAAACTGCCGGTAAAATACACCCACCGGGCCGGGAATGAAGGCTATTGGCACAAACACCGAAATCATCACCAGCGTGATGGCCAGAATAGCGCTTCCCAGTTCGCTCATGGCTTTTTGTGTTGCCGCATAAGGCGATAGCGACGGGTTTTTCTCCATATTGCTGTGGACGGCTTCAACCACCACAATGGCATCATCTACCACAATGCCGATGGCCAGTACCAAAGCAAATAAGGTAATCAGGTTAATGGACATACCAAACATCGAGAGCACCAAAAAGGGACCTATTAATGAAATAGGTACGGCAATGACAGGAATGACGGTGGAACGCCAGTCCCCCAGAAACAGAAAGACGACGAGCGTGACCAGAATAAAGGCATCTCGGATGGTGTCGATTACCTGCTCAATCGAGGCGTCTAAAAACTTAGAGACATCGTAGGCGTACTCGACGTGTATGCCGTCTGGAAACGCCTTGGAGAGTTCTTTGATTTTGTCTTTGACCATTTTGATGACTTCCCTGCCATTGCTATTGGCCGTCTGTTTCAGCACCAAAGACGCACAGGGCTTTCCATCCAGATTGGTGTAAATATCATAAAACTCACTGCCCAGCTCCACGGAGGCAATGTCTTTAAGCTTGACCATTTCACCAAACCCGGAGCTTTTGATAATAATATTTTCGTACTGCTCAGGCTCGGAATAGCGGCCGAGATAATTGAGCACATATTCAGTAGACTGGGATTTTTTCCCCGAGCTGCGCCCGAGCCGGCCAGGGCGGGCAATAAGACTCTGGTCTTTAACGGCCTCGACCACTTCTTCAGCAGAGATGTTGTAGGCTCGCATGCGATCAGGTTTAAGCCACAGCCTCATGGCATACGTTCTGGTGCCCAATAAGGTTGCTTTCGCAACCCCTGGAATCCGTTGAATTTCCGGTATCAGCTTGGTATAGGCGTAATTAAAAAGGTACTGCTCTTTAAAGGAGTCGGTGTCGGAATATAAATTCACATACATCAGCATGGAAGACTGGATGGGCAAAACGATGACACCCTCTCGCTGAACGAGAGGAGGTAATTGATTCAGCACCTGATCCACCCGGATTTTGACACTAACCACCGCCTGATTGGGGTCTGTACCTGGTTCAAATATCACACGGATGGTGGCCTCACCGGCGCTGGTTGCATCAGAGGCCATATAGCGCATGCCCGGCACCCCGTTAATGGACGCTTCCAGTGGTACCAGCGTCGAATTTGTAAGCACATCGGCACTGGCACCGGGGTAGGCAATATAGACTTCGACGACGGTTGGCGCAATTTGGGGGAACTGTGAGATAGGAAGTTGCACGACGGCCAAACAGCCGAGGAAAACGATTAAAACTGAGATAACAATCCCGAGTACCGGCCGTTTAAGAATGTTACGAAACATAGCTTGCCCAACCTAAACTACTCTGCATACAGTTTTAAGTCCTCAATAGCACGTTGGGGATCAATCAGCTGGTAACGGATTTTGTCGCCTTTATCCAGCTTGTTCTGCCGCTCAAGCAGGTACATCTCATCAGGGGTTATTCCAGAGGCGACAATGTAAATGTTGGGTGCCTCATGGGCCACTTTAATCTCACGTTCGTGAATCACCCCTGCTTTATCGACAACAAAAATAAAGCGCTTATCTAAAATTTCAAACGTGGATTTTTGGGGCACAATGACCGCCTGATTGATCTTCTTGGGCCATAGTATTTTGCCTGTTTGTCCGTAACGCAGCAGTCCCTGTGGGTTACTAAAGCTCGCTCGAAAGGCAATATTGCCTGAGGTGCTACTAAAGTCCGACTGAATGTTTTCTATCGTTCCAGTTTCAGAATAAATTTCCTTGTTGGCGAGTTCCAATTGAACGTTCTGAGAAACACCCTTCCCGCTGTTTTTCATGTAGTCCAGGTACTTAGCTTCGGGCACATTGAAGTACACCCAAAGTCGATGGGTATCGCTTAAGGTCGTCAGCAGTTGGTTTTCTTCCAGCAGGCTGCCCACCCTGATATCACCGAAGCGGCCTATCAGCCCGTCAAACGGGGCTCGAATTTCAGTAAAGCCTAAATGCGTTTTGGCTAGCTCTAGTTCTGCTTGAACCTTAGCCAGCTTGGCGGCAGACATGGCGGCTTCAGTGTCAGAAATAATATCTTTTTCAACAAGTGCCTGGTTATTCTTCAGCTCAATTTTGGAAAGTTCAACCTCTGCTTCTGATTTTTGAACATCGGCTTTGTAGACACTAGGCTTTATTTGAAAAAGCAATTGTCCCTGACGAACAGCTTCTCCTTCGTCTACCAGGACATTTTGCAGGTATCCCTTCTCTAATGAACGAATTTCAATATGCTGTATGGCTCTAATCTGACAGACATATTCATCATTCATCGTTAGGTCTTTGACAAGGGGTTTACTGACCTGGTAAGTCGTATGCGATGCTTCTTCATCATTCAGCGCAAGGTCTTTGACAGTTGTATGCGATGCTTCTTTGCTGTCAGGCACCACCTGACAGCCTGATATAGACAGTACGAGCAGTGAGGCGCTGCAACACAGTGTCAGTGTTTTAAACAGTTTCATCATCCATTGTTTGTTACTTTCACCGTCAGGTTACAGAAACATTGTGGGGAATTTGTGGGTTCCTACTGGCAACGCCAGTCGCCAGCGCGCTTCAGTGGACTTTGGAGCTGACTTTGCCGCTTGCCAGCATGGCATCGGTCAGGGCGAATTCTGCCAGCGGTTCACGGGAATACGGCTTGAAAAACACCAGCTTGTGGCGGCTTTTGACGTTGTCCACGCTGAAGGTGATGTTGTTTTTGAGGTGACCTCTGGGCTTGATTTTGCTGGACCACATGCTCGTATCGCCAATGGGAGAGGGGAAGAACACGTTGCCCCGCTCGTCCTCCAGTCCGATATCAAATGCGGAGAACGTATTTTCGCTTTGATTCAAAATGTCCAGCGTCAGCGTAATTTCGCCCACTCCGCCGCACGGGCGCCGGTCAATGCGCATACCCGCCACCTTCACCTTCAGACCAGGGATGCTGTAATCTTCCGCCGTCTCATCGGGCATGTTCATGGTGGGCAGTTGCAGCGGCTCGCTGAGTATGACGTGCATTTCAGCGCCGGGCTGGAGCATGACGCTTTTACCCTTGGTCAGCATGGCGATTGTCAGCCCGGCAGCACCACCAATGGCCGCTCCACCCGCCAGGTCGTACCCGTGGCTGGCCACCGCCGCCGCCAGACCACCATATTGCAGCACCATCACTGTGCCTACCACGCCACCAATGGCGGTATAGCCCGCCGCGCGTCCGACAACTTTGGCTGCGGCCGTGCCTTTGGAGTCCCGAGTGGTGCTGTTGCCCTCAATCGGGACTTCACGCCCGTCAGGCGTTATTAAATAATCAAAGCGCGCGTTGATGTAGCCATTGCGTCCGGCTCGCTTCGGCCCTTCAAGAGTGCTCAGCACCCCGTGCGCCACTGTGCCCTTGGGTATCACCAACCGGCCATCCACCAGCACGTCCTTGCTGATTTTGCCGAAGAACTGATCGCCTTCCACGGTCTCGTCGGCGGCAATCTCGGTGGAAAGAACCAGTTCCAACACCGTGCCCGGGGTCACCACACACACATCCGCCTTGTTGACGCTCGGGCTTTGCGGACGGTTGCATTCGGTCTGGATAACGGTGCCGTGCAGCACCGGGGACCCGCAGCCTTCGGTCGGGGTGTCGGCTGACCAAACGGACTGCGAGGCGCCGGTGCTCAGGCTTAGCACCAGGCCCCAGGCGCACAGGGAGCGGGTGACGGGCTGCCATCCCTGGCGCTCCGTTGGGGTGACGTACACCTTCAACGGTCGCTGCCGGTCACGGGTTTCAAAGGCTTCTTCCATTCTGTCGTCCTTGTATCCTTGAGGGACTTCCGTGAATTCCCTCAAGTTAAATGCCCTATGCCGATGAATTGTTTATACCATTGAGAAACAATGACGTAGCCAGATCAGCAAATTCTTTTTCCGATACGGCGCCACGGGACTGAAACCAAGTATAGGTCCAGTTGATTGCTCCCATCAGATACATGGCCATTGCTGATCTTTCAGTAGGCTTCAATTGTGGCTGCAATTTGGCAAGCAGGTCTTTGATTACCTGTACTACTTTCTTCTCTAGGTCTTTAATTTGCTTTTGTTGCGGCAATGATAGGCAATGCAAGTTATTCAAGAGCACGACGTGTTTATCTCTAGATGTTGCATACAGACGCATCAATGCTCGAACGACTGCCTGCAATTGTTTCTCGGGGACCGTCTCTGTTTTTACAGCACTAACCGCTGTGTCGGCTAGCAATTCGCAATGCAAGTTGAGAATGTCGAAAAGCAAAGCCTCTTTTGACTGGTAGTAGTGATAAAGAAGCGCCTTTGACACACCTAAGTGGCGAGCGATGGTGGCAATGGAAGTGCCGTCATAACCATGCTGGGCGAACATTTCTGCTGCGCCATCGAGAATGGATTGCCGCCGCTCATCATAATTGTCAGCGCGAGGTCTAACCATATTTAAAAGATAGGAACTATCTTGTCTGCATCAAACGCCACGTCTTCGCCATCAATGCCTACTTCCGGTAAGGCAGGAAACTTAATGCCGTAAGGCTCGACGATAGTCTTAAGTCTGACCACAGCAGTTCGCCAATTCTCGCGGCGTTGTTCGAGTGTCAAGATGTTGAAGCCTGCCTCGCGTGCTTTCTCCTCCAATAAGCGCTGAGCGGGAAGAAACGTATCAGGCAATTGCCAAAATTCTTTTGGAGGCTCGTAGAGAATCCCTGACAGGAATATGAAGCCGGCACGGAATTGCTTGGTGATCATGTCTTTGTCTTCTTCGCTCAATCGAGGAAGAATTTCTTTTAGAAGAGCAAGACAGAAACTCAAGTGTCGACCTTCGTCGCGGCCGATATTTTTGAAAGCTTCTTTGAATACGGGAATATCAGTGCTTTCGTACATGCTGTGGAAGAGAGTCGATGACGCTACTTCACCAAATAAGAAGGAGCTGAAAAGAATCGGCATTGGGTAATGTTCAACAGCCTTTTTGTAGCCGGTCCAATAACGAGCGCCATTGTGATAGAGCCATTCAATGTTATTGCGAGCCAATTTGCCGAGTAGCGTTTCCGGTTCGTATCCTAAAGGACCATTTTGTGTCATTAGTGTAATGGCGCGTCCACAAACTTCTTCGTGATTCATTTCATCGCGGGTTACTGCAAAGAAGCATTTGCGTATGGCATCTTCTTCATGCACTTCGTAGGCATGAATCATGGCTCGGGCAAACACTGCCGGACCTGAGGCGTCGAATACGGATAGTAGAGTCCACCAGTAAGCTATTGCGTAGCGCTGATCTAGTGTAAATTTGCTGACATCAAGGGTGTCCCACGGTAGTTTGCTTGGCGACCAGCCTGGGTCACGTGAGCTTTCATAGATTTCCATCAAGCGAGGAGTTTCTACACGCCAGTCAAATGGAAAGATATTCAATCTATCCAGAATTTTCGGTGCCGCTTCCGTGTCGGCAAGAATTTGCTCAGGACTTGGCATGTGTGTTTGAACTGTCGGCGAGGGCACTATTGAAGATTCTGAAACTGCCACGTTTTGCTTGGAATAGCGCTCATCTTGAGCCATTTGTCGATCCTCCAGCGGGTTACTTGTTTTATTAAATCATTGTCCGAACGGTCGGTCAATTAACTGGCTGTCACATTTTAAGTTTAAGCTCTGGTCGATACCGGAGTAGAATATGGATACTATGAGCCTGAGGGATGGGGAACAATCTAGATTGAATCGGCGCCTAGTCCGTTTTGTCGCTATCATTGCCGCAATTTCCTCAGTCAGCTTGATGCAACTTGCCTGTGCAGGACAATCAATTGATCCGGCAGGTGTTCCAATCTCAGACTTGCGGAAAATCGGTAATACGCCTTTCCTTCGCAGCGGACCAAGGGTCGCATTAGTGTTGGGAGGTGGTGGCACAAGGGGGGCGGCACATGTTGGCGCATTGCGTGCCCTGACGAGGGCTGGCGTTCAAATTGACATGATTGTCGGAACCAGTATGGGTGCAATAATTGGGGGGTTATTTAGTGCTGGAATAAGTCCCGACTCTCTACAAAACATGTTTGAAGACGGATCTCTAATGAGATCCGTCATGAATGTTCCTTTAACGCTGTCTCTAGCCACTGCACCTGTGCGCGTTTTGCCTCGCACTGTTGCTCACAACCAATACGACGGTCTCTACAATGGCGCTGCGTTAAGAAAATATTTGGACCGAATTGTGCCGGAGTACCAACACAATATCGAACATTTGAGAATTCCTTTTGCTGCCGTTGCGCTGAATCTCGTTGATGGCAAGCCTTGGGTGCTGAACCGGGGTAACCTTGGTTATGCCTTGCAGGCCAGCTCCGCGGTGCCAGGTTTGCGGGAACCGGTACAGATTGGCAATCAACTGTTCGTTGATGGCGGTGTTGTCGACAATATACCTGTTGATGTAGCCAGAGCGATGGGAGCTGATATAGTCATCGCAGTAAATGTCGATGAACGATTCGGCACGGTGCCGCTTGAGAGCTTCAAGGCAGTTGGCAGTGTGGCTAAGCGACTGGTAACCCTGCAACTTGCCTCGAGTGACGCGGTCCAGCTCGAGAAAGCAGATTTTGTCATTCACCCAAATGTTGATGGCATCGGTCTGATTTCTACAAAAGTCAAAGATGCCAGGCAAGCCATTAATGCAGGAGAGAAAGCCGCCTGGGCCGTTATACCTGAAATAAAGGAAAGGTTTCGGCAACTCGACGTCTCGTCCGCTGGATTTAGAAATTCTGGAATCCCGAGCAATTACTGAGTCTCACCAAACTTCAATAATGATCTGCACTGGCTGCACTCCCCAATCTTATTGCAATATTCCTTGATTGGCATGGTCAGATGAAAACTTCCCCATTCTCCTTTTGGTGGTTGCGTTTGGGCATTAGCATCGAACGCATTAAGCCCGGAAACCCACAGCAAAATGACGGACATGAGCAAATGTACTTAACGCTGAAGAAGGAAGCTACGCGCCCCAAAAGGAGGTAATCTCTTTCAACAACAAGCAAAGTTTGACGTGTTGGTAGAAAAACTCAACGACGAACGACCACACGAGATCTATGTCGCGTCTACAGGATGAGGGTATTTGAGTTAGCTTTATGCAGTATGATCTCGGCTATATTCATCTAGAGGAGAAAATGTTGTGGACACTCGACAACCCGTTTGGGGCAAGACTATAACTATGTCTTAGACCATTCAAGAAGGTTTCGGAGTTTAGTGTTGTGGTGACCATAGTGGAGTTGTGAACGGGTAGGATAGGAAGATGCTTACTTTGTCGGTGACAATCTTCTATTGGCTTTTGCAAATGGTCATTTACTACTGCCATGGCAAAAGCCTATCGGGCACGATATTCGATATCGGCTTTGGTTTTGGTCCAGTGGCGACGCATTTAGCTGAGTCCGGCTCTTTCAAAATAGCGTTTGATCCATGGACTGATTATTTACATGCATCGGCTAGTCGTATGCCGCTAATTCCAATCTTTCTAGCAATCATTTATCGGTTGAGTGACAGTCTTGCATTAGCGATGTGCATAAAAAACATAGTGCTAAATGCAATTTTGTTTTCAACAATCACGATGTTTGTTAAACGCCATCAAATCGGAAAGCTTGGGCTGTTGATAATAGCCATAGCGCTCTTGACACCACAGACCGTTTTTCACTCCGGTTCAGTTGATTATGAAGAAGGTTATCTAATTCAACTTATTGCGGTAACCACAGCGCTTCTCCTTGTAGAAACGAAAGCCAATGATAAACACCCTTATCTTCTGTCGGTATTGGCGGCAGTCGAGTATCTGATCAAAAGCAGCATGGTTTTTGTTGCCGTTTGGATTGCAATAGCTCGTGGCATTTCAGAAAAATCTTTGAAGGTCGCTTTAGTAACAGCTGTGCCAACCATGCTGTCCGTGCTTTGTTGGGGGATAACGAATTCACTGGGACATTTAATATCGGAACTTCCTTGACCGGAATTTATTGTTGGCGAGCAGAGAACAATTGGAATTACGTCAATTACCCGGCACTAAGTGTCGACAGGGTGCCAATGGCTCCGCCATATATTGATGCTACAGCTGAAGCAAATAATTTCAAAAACGAATGGGAGCGCGATTCACACTTCATGAAGCTTGGTCTCAGCTGGATAACTACTCACCCCAAGAACTTTTTGGAGTTGCTTATTCGCCGGTCCTGGATTCTCTTTGGCGAGGTGCGCAACACGCCAACGAAAAACGGCGATATGAATCCATCTGGATGGATGGCATGGACATGTGTCACATTCATGCTTGCCAATCGATCAATTCAACTGGCGGCTCTCATATTGACTTTCCAATTGTGGGGACAGCCTGCAACCAGGCAAGCAGCCGTTAACTTTTTCGGACTGGTTGCTGCGTATTCTTTGCCGTATATTTTTGGTTGGGCATATGAACGGCATGCAATACCGCTGCTTCTGCCTTATGCCCTTTACTTGAGTTGTTTACCCTCACTCAATCGACAGAGGACATAGAACCTAGTCCAGGGCGCACGGAATCTAAACTAATCCAAGCGCAACGTAAGCTTGTGCCTTTTGCACCTATTTGATGGTGATTAGTCAATCGTATTATTGTCCTTCTAAAACCCTCGAATTGATTTCGGCAGGCAAATAACATTGGTTAACCAAGTGCTTGCATTAGCTCCGGGCTGGGTAGATTTTGTCTAGTTAGTAATCGATAGACGGAGTTTATGTTTCTCAAAGATCACTTTGATGATTCCCGCCAGCTGACCTTGATGTTTCAGGCTGTAGAGGCAGCGCGCAATGGCGTGGTTATTACCGATCCTAATCGTGCAGACAACCCGATTATTTATACAAACCCTGCTTTTACCGAAATTACCGGTTACCAAGCTGAGGAAATATTAGGACGCAATTGCCGCTTCTTGCAGGCAGATGACAGAAATCAACCTGCGCTAAATGAAATCCGCCTGGCTCTAGAACAGGCACGACCGGTCTCTGCGGTTTTGCGCAATTACAGAAAGGATGGTAAGAGATTTTTCAATGAGCTGACAATTTCACCGGTGCGTGATAGCGAAAATAGGTTGGTTGCTTTTGTCGGTATTCAGCATGACATTACGCGACGCGTTGAAGCAGAGGAGAGGATTTCCGATTTTTATTCTGTTGTTTCACATGAGTTGCGAACGCCTATTGCTAAAATCAAAAGTTCGCTGTCGGTTATCGCCGACGGTGAAGCAGGTCCAATAAATGAGTCGGTAAAACGGTTCATCAGCATTTCAGCAAATGCGGCTGATAGCCTCTGGAGATTGATTGAAAATATTTTGGATTTCAAAAAATTGGAATCCGGCAAATTTCGCTTCTTGTGTCAGCGCTTGTCGCTGGCGCAATTGGTTGACAGTACAGTAGCGGAGTTTCAGCCGGTTGCTGAAACTGCATCAATTACCATTTGTTGTCAGTGCCAGGTAAATCCGACAGTAAACGCCGACGGGCAACGGATAGTTCAAGTGTTGGAGAATTTGCTAAGTAATGCCGTGAAATTTTCAGAACCGGGTGCTCAGGTCGATGTCAGGTTGACTTCGCATGATAAATGGGCGCGTGTGGAAGTGACTGATTTTGGTCCGGGAATAGCAGATTCAGATATAAATAAACTTTTCGACAAGTTTCAACAACTAGAATCTCCCGATAGCCGGAGCCGTGGTGGCACCGGTTTGGGACTGGCTGTTTGTAAGGCAATAGTGGAAGCTCATGGTGGCAAAGTCGGTGTTTTCAGCAGGCTGGGCGAAGGAAGTACTTTTTGGTTCGAATTGGAACAACTGACATGAAGCTCTCGATGTAGAATACTCAATATGCGGGTGTTGTCTGAGAGATCTAAGTATTATTATGTCTAAAGTTCTATTAGTTGAAGATGACTGCGAGTTATCGGAAATACTTGAACTTACTTTGGCTAATCGCGGCTTTCTTGTGCAGTCGGTAAGAGACGGACAAGCAGCGCTTGATCTACTAAGAGTAAATAAATACGACGCAATCATTTTGGATTGGATGATGCCCGGACTTAGTGGGGTTGATGTTTGCCGTCGATTGAGAGCTCACGGCAACTCGACACCTATTCTTATGCTGACAGCAAGGACCTCTGATGAAGATATTGAAGCAGGTCTGGATGTAGGCGCCGATGATTATTTAACTAAACCATTTGAGAACAAAATTCTTGCCGCTAGACTTCGTGCGCTTCTTCGCCGGCCGCCGGTTTGTCTAGACCCTGTTATGACGATTGGTGACATAACTTGGAACCCGGCTACTCGAATGGCTTCGCGTTCGGGAAAGGAGTTGCACTTGCGACCAATGGTGGCTAAGCTGTTTGAATTCCTCATCAGACATCAGGGGCAATTTTTTACAGCCGACGCTTTGTTGAAGCGGGTATGGCACGACGAGGCTCTAGTTTCGCTCGAGACAGTGAAGACGCATATAAAGTTATTACGAAGAGCCATAGATGTACAAGGCTCGCCATCTCTTATTGAATCGGAAAGGCATAGGGGATATCGACTTAGTGCGCCTGAGTGATTGTTCACCCTCGGTTCACCCAGCTTGTTCAAGATGAAGAAAAGCAATTTGGCAGGAGACATGTATGTCCTCTGTAAGTATAGTTTGGTTTAGGCTTGATCTAAGGCTTTCGGATAATCCGGCGCTGACTGCAGCTGCTTTGGTCTCACGTCATGTGATACCGGTATATATTCACGCGCCGAAAGAGGATGGTAGTTGGTCCGCCGGAGCCGCCAGTTGCTGGTGGCTGCACCAATCCCTGTCGAGTTTGGATCGGGAGCTTAGAAAATTGGGTTCGAGACTGATTATTTGCAACGGTGATTCTATTGCCTCGCTACTTTCCATCATCAAGATAACCGGGGCTGACTCAGTATTCTATAACAGGCTCTATGCCCCATATGCATGGGCCCGTGACATCAAGGTCGAGGCTGTTCTGCGCAGTCGTGGTGTATCAGTTGAGTCATTCAACAGCAGCTTGTTGCATGAACCACATATGGTGCGCACTCAGAGCGGAAATCCTTTTCGCGTATTTACTCAATTCTGGAATAATTTGATTGCCGGAAGTGAACGGTCACTCCCTATTGGCGCCCCGCAGCGACTTTCATTTCCTGAAATTGAAATTGCGTCGCTGCCACTGGAAGCACTTGAACTGGAGCCTCGAATTAATTGGACCTCCGGAATGAGTTCAACATGGAAACCGGGTGAAACAGGGGCTTTTTTGAGGTTAGTCAATTTCACGAGCAAAGGATTAAGTCATTACGCCACAGGAAGAAACAGACCAGACCAAGACGGCGTCTCAATGATGTCGCCGCATTTACATTTCGGCGAAATTGGTCCACGGCAAATATGGCACGCAATTACCGTAGCTGGAAAACATCTTCAGGCAAAAATAAATGTGGCAACGTATTTAAAAGAATTAGGTTGGCGGGAATTTGCTCATCATGTGCTCTTTAATTTTCCGGAAACCAGCGAGTTGCCACTGCGCCGACAGTTTCAAGATTTTCCTTGGTGCGACAATGATCACGCTTTTGAGCGTTGGAAGTACGGACAGACTGGCTTTCCAATCGTTGATGCCGGCATGCGGCAGCTTTGGAAAATTGGCTGGATGCATAATCGCGTACGCATGATTGTCGCCTCTTTTTTGACCAAAGACCTGCTAGTGTCCTGGAAGCACGGCGCCCAGTGGTTCTGGGACACTCTGGTCGATGCCGATTTGGCAAGTAACACCTTTGGCTGGCAATGGACAGCGGGCTGTGGTGCTGATGCCGCGCCATATTTCAGAATTTTTAATCCTGTTTTGCAAGGGGAAAAATTTGATCCCAAAGGTGCCTACGTGCGTCAATGGCTGCCCGAATTATCCAGGCTACCGGATGAATGGATTCATCGGCCCTGGTTGGCGCCGAAACACGAATTGGAGAGAGCCGGTGTCAAATTAGGAAGCACATATCCCAAAAATATAATTGATCATGCCTGGGCTCGCAACCGAGCACTGGCTGCTTTTGCGGAGGTTAAAGGGTAGTATGAAAGGAGGTGTCGAATGGATAAGTCCAAGACCGTTTTGGTAATTGGTGCTACAGGTTATATAGGGGCGCGTTTGGTGCCTCGATTGCTCAATGCCGGTTACAGAGTAAGGGCCGCGTCGCGCTCTCTGGACAAGCTGTTGCGATGCACCTGGGCAGGTCATGAAAATCTTGAACTTGTGTCCTGTGACGTGATGAACCTGCAAGAATTGAATCAGGCAATGCATGGCTGCGAGCTTGCTTACTACTTTGTACATTCCATGAATTCACAGCATAGAAATTTTGCGGAGGCAGATCGCCGTGCTGCCCACAATATGGTAGCTGCAGCACAAACAGCCGATATAAAACGGATTATATATTTAGGTGGCTTGGGTGATAGAAACGATAATTTGAGCGAACACTTGCGCTCTCGCGATGAGGTGTTGCAAATCCTGCGTAGTGGTCCTATCTCTGTAACTGCACTCAGGGCTGCAATGATAATTGGCTCCGGAAGCGCTTCCTTTGAGATCCTACGTCATCTTGTAGAGCGGTTGCCATTGATGATAACGCCAGCTTGGGTGCGTACGCCCTGCCAGCCAATTGCTGTCCGCAACGTGCTCAATTATCTAATTGGTTGCTTGGAACAAGATGACACCACTGGACAAGTTTTTGATATTGGAGGACCGGATGTTTTCAGTTACCAGCGCTTAATGGACATTTATGCAGAAGAAGCCGGACTTCAAAAGCGGTATGTGATACCTGTTCCCTTCTTTACGCCGAGGTTGAGTTCATATTGGATTCATCTTGTCACACCTGTGCCTGCTTGTATTGCCCGTCCCCTAACTGAAGGATTACGAAACCCTGTAGTATGCAAGGAAAATCGTTTAAAAGAATTAGTTCGACAAGATTTACTTAATTGTCGCACTGCGATAAGACTTGCTCTCAATTGTTTGCAGCATCAGCAAGTCGAAAGTCACTGGAACGGTGTCGATGCTATTCGACCTGCTGAATGGCGTTATGCCGAAGATCCTCGCTGGGTTGGTGGCAGTGTTTTTGCTAAAGCAGAATTGCCGTTGATCAAGAACATTCCTCAGCGTGAGGATTGTTTATCTAAGAAGTGAGCAGTGTGTAAGTTGTAAATGACCATAGGCAATTAAATTCATCGGTCCGAAAGGTTCTTAGAGAAGAAGGATGACGGCAATGCCGACATTGGTAAATTGCATACTCGTAGTCGAGTCCTATTCGAAAAACTGAGCAAAAGTATAGAGAGTAAGCTCACTAGCGAAGTTTAGAAATTTCCGCTTTAGCCTTCATTTGCGATACTCTATCTGGAGCAGCGATTACTCGGACCGACTCTGGTACCACTTTGACATTTAAAGGAGTGGTCCTTCCTTCTTTGCCGTCGATCATTATTGGTACTTCTCGTAATAGTTTTGGCTGAGCTAGCGGATTTCCTTTTAGTGTCATGGCTGCTTTGTAGAAAAACCATTGCCATGGAGATAATCGACAGTGTGTGGCAACTACTTCTATAAGGACTTTTTTTGCCTCGAATGTGTAACTGGGCATATTAGAGGGATTGAGTCCACTGGCATAATGTAGAACTATGGCAACATAGTCTCTTAGAGTTTTAGGGCAGAGTACATTTACTCTCAAAAGACCATCAGCAAGAGCGCCAATGTCGCTAGGTTTACCTAAGCCCAAATCATGAATATTCGTTATTAAAATCCCTGCTGAAATCACCTCGAAACTAGTCTTTTCTGTGGTAATGCGGAATTTTATTGGTGGGGCGGCTATGGAAGCAAGCAAAGATCCGGCATAGGCGGCTAGCTTGAATTTGCGTTTTGCTTTACGTTTAGGAATGAAAAAGGCATCTGACATGGGACCTACTCCAGCTGCTACACAGAAGTGATTGTCATTAGCTTGTCCTAAATCGATTAGGATCGGCTTTCCTTCAAGTATTGTGTCCACGGCATGTTCGGGTGGCAGGGCAAAAAATCGTTCTTCTACAATCCCGAGATTGCGTGCCATAACGTTAAAGGTTCCCAAAGGAAGAATTGCTGCGGGAATGTCTGATTTTGCTTGTGACAGAGCAGATAAGACTCTCCTAACTGTGCCATCACCGCCAGCGGCAATAACCAGGTCTAGCGGAGGTTTCAGATGCGAGATAATTTCATCTTTTTGGTCAGGAAGAGTAAGAATTGTTGTGAGGTAATCACCCTTTTCGGCCAATTCATGAGCAACCTTGCCAATCCAAAGGTCGGTTTCCGGCGTGGACTTGCCTTTGGGTTTATAAACTATCAATGCATTTTTTGTCATCGAATTAACGATGCAGTTTATGCTGTTTTGTTTCCCACAATTTCTTAGTGCTGGTAGCGCTTTTCAGTCTCTTGAAGCAGCTTTGCATACTTAGCAGCTTCGTCCAGCTTGTTCTTTAAGGTCTTAACAGTCACCAAATCTCTTAGCGTTTTAATAGATCCCTGAGGAATAATTTCATCAAATCCAATTCGGCTGTCGTCGAGTGATTTGGTCAATTCTTTTTCTGCGAGATCCAAGTCGCCTTCCTTTAGGTAGCAATGCCCCAATTCTGCGCGAATGTATGGTGAACTCTGCTTGACTGAACCAGGCTTGTCTAATTTCTGCTCAAGTTTGTCGTAGAAGGATAATCCTGATGCGAAGAGCGGTATGGCAAGCTCGTTCACGTTGGCTTTGGCATAATTTCTAGCTGCGTGCAGTCCAGCCAAAGTCGCAAAAATGTCATCGTTCTTTCTTCGATAACCCAGTCTCGCCATAAAGTAAGCCGTTCCGGCTTGTTTGTGATTGCCTGCTTCTTCATTGTCGCGCCCGATGGCTTCGAAGTCCTTAAGAGCATTTATTGATTCCTTGCCGAAGACTCTTTCATCAAGTTCAAGTTTGTCAGTGAGAATCTTTGCACACTTGCCCGAATCCTTATTGGCTCGAGCTTGGGCATACTCATCGAAAAGACTGACGTATGTTTTTAGATGTTCTGGTTTAATAGACAATACTTTGTCTTGAGCCAGTGTCGTTGTTTCTTTGGCTCTTTCGTGCGCGATTGCTGCTTGCTTCTTCATGGACTCAGTGTATTTGTCACGCGATGCAGACTGCCGGTTGGACACTCCGGACTCCGTGAAGTCGCGGTCCATCGCCTTGTAATCGGTTCTTACGTGGTTGCTGTTTGCACCGAATAGCTTGTTATCAATTTTGACCTTGTCTGTGAGTATTTGAGCGCCTTGGACAGTGCTAGCACTTGTATTAGCCCTAACTGACACATAGTCACTGAAAAGATTTGCTTCTTCCCTTGCTAGTTCCCGTGCCTGTTTGTCCGACAATTTATACGAATCCATGCCTCTTAATCCCCTTAGATGGCTGAAGTTGAACCCCAGCATAGGACAACCGCCGTTACATGCCACTGGGGGTTCTACGCACAAGTGTTTAACCTTTACCTTAAAATTCGACGCCATTCTAGTGATCAATCCAGAATTTTAGGACCGGAAGCCGCTGACCTCTATGTCGGTGCTAGTATGAAAACAGATACCAGCTACCATTTGATTTAGTGAGACCTGTAGGCGAGTCAATTATGGGCGAGAAAAGCAAACTAACGGTTTTGACGATGATGCTCTTTTTTGCAGCGGGCGGTAGCTTTGCGCAGGACCAGTCGCCGATACCACTGCAAGGCAATGTGAAGATAAACATGCTTCAGGTTGAGGATACTCTGGTTCAGATGGAAGCATTAGAGGCGAAGATTAACAAGGACAGTCAGGCACTTGCATATCAGTTGGTGCGTCAGAATATACAGAATGCAGTAAGCCCTAACGTGATTGGCTCAGCTACCACGCAGATTATTTTGCCGCCTGCACCGATGCCTGATGGCTCGATGAGAATGGGTGATTTGAAGCCAATTTCAAAACCAATCTTTCACAAGCTTTTAACCGATTTAAGAGAGCAAGTTGTAGATTTGCGTAGGAAAGTACTTATTCTAAATAATTGGCCTGTTGGACTGGACAAAGAAGTTGCCGAGCCATGGCGACAGACCACAGTAGCCATCGATGACATGGTGAACAGCTGCAACAGACTCATAGAAGCTTGGAAGAATGACAAATCTTCTAGAACTGCTCTGGCAAAGGAATTGCACGTTATAAACAAACGCTGCGAACAGTTGGATAAGCGTCTTGATCAAATCGCTGGAATTGTAAAAGCGTATGACCACACCAGAAGCGCTGAATTAGCCGGCAGCGCAGATAAGAAGTAGTACAAGTATTTGTAATGTTACAGCTTGCCGATTATAGGACGCAGTGACGTCCCATAGCAAAACCCGTCGATATAATCGAAGAAAAGACATATGCAAAGGTAGGGGCGTATGACAGAAAAATTCATTTCGAAGCGCTTTGTGGACGCTGTTTCGTTTGCTGTGATACTAGCAGCATCGCAGGTAACTACAGCTCCATTATTCGCGCAAGGGCTGCAAGCAATGCAAGGTAAGCCTTCCGGATCTGGGGCAATGATAGAAAACTTCCAGCGTCTGGCTGCAATTCAAATGCCTGCAGGTTGGGAAAAGACTCCCGAGCCGACAGGACCAGGATATGGGGCATTGCCTGGTTATTCGATTAAGTACCATAGTCCGGATGATGATGACACCAAAATTGGTGTCATGAGTTTGGAATTGCCGATGATTACGGATGCGTCCAGCAATGCTTTTCGTGAAATTCTCAAGCAAGGTCCTCACCTTATTTACACCGACGCAAATCCAGTAACTGAGGCTGACGAAAAAACCATGCAAAGTCTGGATGAGGTTTTGGGTAACGCTGCAAATAATCAGGTGTCTAAACATGCGTTAGAAGTACAGAAGGGCTATACGATTCATAACTTTCATTTGCAGACTGTCGAAGTGATAACAATAGGCGGTCAGTCTGTGTTGTCTTACAAAGGCTGGTATCAAGATAGAGACAACCGCTCACACGGCACACGCAGTTGGGTGCTTTCAATTGACGCTACGCCTAATGACAAAAAGGCCGATGCACAGCACATCTACATGGAAGCTGACGAAGACGAGGAGTATCAAGCTGCGCTCCCTCTTTTCCAAGAGTCACTTAATTCTGTCAGATGGAAGTTCTAGAGGGCACTTTCGTTACGCGGATTTTTCTGCAAGTAAGCGTTCTAATAGCCACATTCTCGTGAGAGCGCTTACGGATAGACCTTTGGCTTGTGCGATGGACTGGAGCTCTCCCATTTGAGACGATTCTACTCGGCATTGTATGACGGCATCCTTCGGAAGTCGTTCGCCTGCTTCGCGACGAATTTTTTCTGCACGTTTGGAAAGCCTGTCATAACGTTCTTGGTTAGTTTCTCTTTTGGGCATCGGTAAACTCCTCCAGATACTTCTTTCCGGCATTCATTGCATGAAATACGATTTCGTCATCGCCAACCAACTCGACTCCAACTTCAAGGATTCGTCCAGACTTAGTGAAACCGACGAACATCAATCGATCGTTTCCGCTGATACTTACTCCAAGGTCCAACCAAATTGACTCAGTGCCATTCAGCACTTCATCTACTTCAGTCACGGTCACGTTGTGACGTTGTAAATTGTCTTTCTTGTACGAAATCATCAAGGAATATCCTTGATGTATTTGATTGTAATACAAACAAATACATCGGTCAATCTAACCCAAAAACAAAGGACGGGCTGGAATCCCGTCCTTTGTGGTTCTCTTGGCACGCAAGGTGTGTGGTGTTGGCGTGGGTAAGGAGGAGAACATCCTTTATTTAGTCGGCGACGTCATGCCAACTTTGCGTGGATTTTTGATTTTGGTCCTCCACGCTGAGGAGCAGCTTTATAGCTTGACTTCGAATTGGGATAACCACCTGAGTAGTCATCATCGTCGTCGTCCTCATCTTCGTCATCTTCGTATTCGATTTCATCATCTTCATCTGACATGACTAATTCACCTCCTATTGGATTTACAGTCTGTGTTGTATCGGCAGAAGTTCCCGCCGGTGTGTCTAAGACGCGAAGTTTTGGTGGAAAAGCAACTTGGGTTGCCTCGACGACTGGAGTGACGCGGGATTTACCGTGTCTGTCTGTCCAATGGTCCATTACCAAACGACCGGTGACGGTCACCTGATAGCCTTTGGCGAGGAATTTGGATGACAGTTCCGCTAACTTGCCCCAGGTCTCTACTTTGTAAAAGTCTGTGGTTTCAGTTGGCTTGCTGTTATTTTTGGCCTTTTGGCGATTGTTGATGGCAACCACCATTGTTGTTTTAACGCGACCGGATGGAAAGCACATTTGCTCCGGCGCACGGACCAAATTCCCCACGATTGAAACACTGGCTAAGCTCATACGCACCTCCAAGGCAGACGCCCTTTCGGCGCCTACAAGAATTGAATAGTGGGGAGATGCTAGTAAAGTAGCATACCATACATACGTCAGTCAATGATCGGAATTTGGGCACTGGTGGCACTCGTGTGGCCGACACTGGGTTTCCGGGTACAAGATTTAATGTGCTAGGGCTCATCTGCGCCGACAATTGGTAAAAACCCAACTATAGGTTTCGATACAAGTGAATTCACGCAATGAATCCCCCGAAGCGAAGCAAGGATTGCGAGGAGAGGAGAAGGCACAGGAGTGCCTTCGGATCCTCCGCCGCAGAGCGAACGCGGTATGCCGGACGGCAAGCGGAGGCGAAGCGTGAGCGAAGCCGGAGCGACTATAAACTGGTTTGAACGATACAAGTTTCGCCAGCCTTTGGGGCAAGGCGGTATGGGTACTGTATATCTTGCCGAGGATAAGACCGAAGGCAATAGGCAATGTGTCATCAAGCAGCTGACTAACAAATACGCCGACCCTGCGGTCCACCAGGAGGCTATAAGGCTGTTTAAAAGGGAAGTGGCTATCCTGCGCAACTTAAATCACCCCGGCATTGTAAGGGTGTTTGACGACCATGCTACTGACGATGGGCGTTACTTCCTAGTAATGGATTTGGTTCCGGGCAATAACCTGGAAGTGATGCTTAAGACAGGTGGTCCTTTTGATTCCAATCACGTCACATGGATTGCTATTCAATGTGCGGAGATTCTTGAGTATTTGCACAGGCAAGAACCACCGATTATTTATCGTGATTTGAAGCCGAGTAATCTTATGCTTACGCCAGAGGGAAAAGTTGTTTTTGTAGACTTTGGTATTGCAAGAACATTTATGCCCAAAGAAGCTGCTACGCGAGTGGTGACTGCGGGATACTCACCGCCGGAGCAGTACTTAGGCAAACCAGAAGTACGTTCGGATTTGTATTCGCTGGGACAAACTATGGGGCATTTGCTAACTGGCATGAGACCCAAGCCACTATCAAGCTATGCACCGTTGCATTTAAATCAGAAGGTCAATCGCCGTCTTGATGCTTTGGTTAGGCAGTTGACGACTTACGAGCCAAACATGCGTCCGGAGTCAGCTACCATTGTTAAGTACGAGCTTCATCAGATTTATAAGGAAATGCATCCGGAATATGTCATTCCGCCTATAGAAATAAATGCCGCTCCGGATACGCAAGCGAAGACGCACACTGCAAGTGATGCAGCCAATACATCCTTTACCGATTTCCAAGATCCTTCTGCCAAGCCAAAAATCTGGAAAAAAATTCGTGGTTGGCTAGGAATTTAGCTGCTGCGAAGGTTAATGGTTCGTGAATTCAGTCCCGGAAAGGTTTTGTGAGCCAATCGGCTGGGTATGAAATGTAGGGGGCGAGCCGTTAGCTAACTATAGCTATGGTCAATTTGACCATGTCTAGAAAGCTAGCGGACACATAACTAGTGTGCGGGCACCAAGAATGGGTGGTGCTTTAACAATGGCGTTTGTACGAAAAATTATTATTGTGCTCGCTATCCAGCTAATATTGCCTTGGTCGGCGTACGCTCAGGAGGCAGGATCAGTTGCAGATGCAGCAAGTTCGACTGTGTCCCCTTCTGCAAATCTTGATCTGTCCTCAACGGAAAGATCAGTTTCTGCTGCTTCTGTTATGTCAAATGCCGGCGCAGCAACCATAAATTTGGCTGGTGTAAGCAGAACCGTCAGCCCGACCGATATGCTTACTGCTGCAGAGATGGTGGCTGTCAGGCAAGTGCTAAATGCCGGACACCAGTATCTGCAGTTAAACGAGCTTGGTGTTGCTGTCGGTGGAGGACTCAGGCTCAACTACCATGTTGCCGATGGTCTCAGTAATCTAGTTATTCCTGCCGGGGTACATGCATCACAAAATGCCGCGCTGATGCAAAATTTGAATCTGACCGGCAATTTTACCAATGCCGGCACATTTAGCGTTTACTCCACCAATCCAGCTGTAAACGCAGCTTCTGTCAATGCTACTAATATATACAACAACGCAAGTGGATTAATTTCCTCCACGCTGGCCAATCTCAACCTCAATGCCATTAATAACATAGTCAATGCTGGGACGATCTCGAGTTCCGGCAACTTGAATTTGACTGCCGGAAATTCCATCGTCAATGCCTCCTCTGCGGCAATGATGGCTATGATGCAGGCTAACAATATCAGCATGGTGGCAAACAACATCGTTAACAGTGGAACCATTGCAGCCCTCACAGGCAACCTCAACATTGCCTCGCAGATGGCACAGAATCTGGCCGTCAACAACATCGGCGGCATGATGCAAGCGCTCAATGGCAATATAAACTTTCGCGACTCATCATATAGCGGTTCTGCCAATATAAGTCTCTTGGGCGGGGATTACCTTTCCCGGCAACTCAATCTCTATGCAGGAACAGGCACGGCAACGGTTAGTGTCGGGCAAATCGCAGGAGTTGTTAATACGTATGCCGGTGCGGAACATATAACTGCTGATACAACACTTTTGAAATTAGGCAACAACATCTCAGGCGACCCTACTTATTACAACACGGGTGGTATTGAGATTGTGGGAACAGTGTCATCCGATGAGGATTTAGCTATCGTAGCCGGAGGTGATATCACAGCAGATATCAACGGTCAAATTGTCACCAATGGGCATAACCTTTTGATGATTGCCGGAGCAAACATAACAAGCACCTGTGCCGGTTGCACGCAGCCAGGACCGGGACTGGTTGGTCCCACATCAGGCGGACTGACACCCACATTAGGACTTGCCGAGGGGGGCGTTACCGTTAGCCTAACTGGTGGCTCAGGCGGCAATATTGATTTAAGCGGTAGTTTGGAGCAAAAAGTAATTGACACATCATCAAAGAATAGCGCAGGCGGCAATGTCAAAATGGTTGCCCTGGCAGATGCATTTGGCTCAAAGGGAACAGTTAAATTGAATACTTTCTGCCTCCTCGGTAATTGCATCGGAGAGATTAATACAGTAGGAGGTGGTGCTGGTGGTGGGGGTAGTGTGACAATTTATGCCGGTGCTAGTTCCTTGTCGCCGGTTACATCAATCAACATCAACCAGATTGCCACTACGAGTAATGGAACACTCAACTCAGGGTCCGTCATATTGCAGACAACTCAGGCTGTTACATCTGATTTGCAGCCACTGGTTCTTGATGCGCATGCTGTCATAACCAGTGGTAACACTATTCAACCCGGAGCAACCCTGGCACAAGCCGGCATTTCAACGGGTGCCATCAACACTGATGTCGCTGGCGGCTCGCAAAAAGGAGGCGATGTCACCATCAAGGCTTACGGTGATATCGATACGAGTGCGGGCACCATTGCAACGATAAACAACGGCGTTGGCGCGGCCGGCGAGGTCATAATAACTTCAAGCAATGGCTCTGTCTCAACTGGCGAGATCGACTCATTTGTCTACAGTGGTTGGATAGCAGCAGCCAATGTAACTATCTCGGCTTATGGAAATATTACTACCAATGGGCACTTCATCTATGCATTCCAGGGGGGATCAGGCGCAGGTGGCACAATAACGCTCACATCAACCACTGGCTCTGTATCAACCGGCGTTCTGCTGACTGGTGTCGGCGATACAGTGGCGGCAGGCAATGTAGTTATCTCGGCTTATGGAAATATTACTACGGACAAAATTTATGCTTTTAACGTCGGCACGGGTGGAGGCGGCACAGTGAATTTTAAATCAAGCAATGGTGCCATTTCAACCGGCGAGATCGCCGTCAATACCCAATTAGGTTTAGTGCCGGCAGGGAACGTAACACTCTCAGCATATGGAGATATTACTATAGGCGGCAAGATTGATGCTTCCAACGCCGGTCCAAGCACAGGCGGCTCAGTTACCTTATTGACACTAGGTTCATTGACTGTCGGCGACATCGATACCTCAACCAGTGGCTCGCTTGGCGGATCAATTACTGCTGCCGCTGGCGGTGATAATGGAAGTCATTCCATTGTAATGGGAAACCTAAAAACTTCGGGGTCACTTGCTGCCGGCTCTGTAGAAATAGTATCCACTGATCTTTTGCAGAAGCCCAATACTATTGGTACTATCACAGCGCAAGCGTCAGGACAAAGTGGAGTAGGCGGAGCAATAGGGATAGCTACGCTAGGTGTGCTGGCGGTAGGGGCCATAGATACGACCAGTACTTATACAGGCACAAGCAGTTGGGCACAATCAGGGTCGGTATTTTTATCATCCGGTAGCACTGCTAGCAACGCGATTACTGCAAGCTCCATCAATGCGTACAACTCAACAAATGGATCAGCGACAGGAAAGTTAATACTGATAGCATCAGGAGGCATAACTGCCGGCACAATAACGATTGCTGCGTACAGCAGCTCGGTCAATCCAAATTATACGAGTCCTACGACATCGATAAGCTCATCTACCACCATAGATGTATCTGTATATGGAATAACATCCTTCTCAAATTATAATCCACAAGGTTATTCGTCAATAAGTGGTGGTGCAAGCACTAAATTGACTATTGATAGTGCACAAAAATTATCAATGTTAGTGCCGCTTCTTTGTCTGGGTGATGTTTCAATAGGGTCTGCAAAGTCAACTAATGGTGCTGGGGTAGCATTGGTAGCATCTGGAAATATCACTGTCAGCGGAGCGGGTGGCGTCAATACGGTTGGCACTACTGGTGGTGGCAATGTTAATTTGCTCTCTATTGCCGGGCAAATATCCGTTGACAATATTACCACAATAAGCAATGGTGGAGAGGCTGCTGGTAATGTTAGTGTGTTCGCTTCTGGATCTATCAATATCGGCGGAAATATTAGCGCGTTTAACTCAAGCTTAGGCGCGGGCGGCACGGTCACTCTAGTATCGAGCACCAGCTCTGTTTCAGTTCACGAGATTGACACCTATGTACACGGCTGGACGGCAGCGGCCGGCTCTGTCATTATCTCAGCTTACGGAGACATTAATACAAATAGCAGTGCAATTAAAGCTTATAACAGTCACGCATTTACACCCGACACAGGTTCAGGTGGCACGGTCTATCTAGTGTCGAGCAATGGCTCTGTCTTGACTGACGAGATCGATACGTATGTAGTTAGCAGTTCGGCAGCAGCCGGCAATGTCTTTATCGCAGCTTACGGAGAAATTGATACGAATAACAAAGCAATTGCTGCTTACAACGCAGGCCCCGGTGCAAGCGGCAACGTCATTCTAATTTCGAGCAATAGCACTATTGCGACCGGCGCGATTGATAGCCATGTTACCAGTGGCTCGGCGAAAGCAGCCGATGTAACTTTCTCGTCTTATGGGGCTATTAATCTCAATGGAGTGCTTAATGCTTCCAATACAGGTAGTGGCTCAGGCAGCACAATCAATCTACTTTCAGGCAATGGCTCAGTTACCACAGGTGGCATCAATGTGAATGTTAGTACCGCTTCGATTGTAGCGGGGAATGTAAATATCGAGGCTACCGGAGCTATTAATACGAGCGCAGGCACTATTCAGGCTAAAAACGGCGGCACGCGCCCAATCGACGGCGGAGTTACTCTGCTATCACACACCAGCTCAGTTACAACCGGCGGCATCAACATCAGTGTCGATGCTGGTTCGGCAGCACTAGCAGGCGATGTGTCTATCTCAGCACCCCAATTTATTACTGTTGGCGCCAAGATTGATGCTTCCAATAACGGCACCGGTGGCGGTGGCGCAGTCACTCTAACGTCAAGCGGTAATTCTGTCACAGTCAGCGACATCGATACGCATGTCCAGAGCAGTTCGGCACTGGCAGGCGGTGTCAGCATTTTGGCTTATGGACTTATTAATGGCGGTGGCGGAACAATCAATACTTCTAATGGAGGCATAGGCGCAGGTGGTGCAGGCTCTGCCGGTACAGTTACGCTTATGTCAAGCACTGGTTCTGTTTCGACAGGCGGCATCAGCACCAACGTTAGCGGCGGCTCGGCGCCGGCCGGCGATGTGACTATATTGGCTAATGGAAATATTTCCGCCAGTGGAGCAATTAACACTTCTAATGCCGGCACAGGCTCAGGCGGCGAGGTTGCACTAACATCAGGCAATGGGTCAGTCTCAATTACTGGAATCCAAACTAACGTTGGCGGCGGCTCTGCGGCAGCAGGTAATGTAATTATTGCTGCTCCCGGAGCAATTTCTGCAACTGGTTCCATTGCCACCAATAATACTGGTGCAGGCGCCGGTGGCTCTGTTGCTCTGATTACTCAAGGCACTATCGGTTTGAGTACTATCATAACTTCTGCCACAACCTCTGGGGCGCCAAGCGGGTCGGTATTTTTGAGCAGCGGCCATGCCGGCACGGGGGCAATAGTGACAGGTGCAATTACCTTAGCTGGTGGCGCGTTGTTGGCAACAGCGGCAACCGCTGGTAGCATCGCGGTCCAATCTTTTGCAAATGGCAACACGCTTTCAGTGAATGCCGGACAGATTTTTGCAACCGGCACGTACACAAGCAACATTAATATACTGCCGCTTGCCTTCACCAATAGTGCAACCGTTACAATTACACCGGCAATGATTCCCGGTGGCGGGTTTACATCATTTAGCAATACCGGCACAGTCACACTTGCTGATGACGTAGGCGCTAGCGGTAATGTCATTACCTTCCGCGACTTTTTGCCTGTTTATGTGCAAGGTGCTGTCACCTCCCTGGGGACAATTAACGACAGCACTGGTCAGGCTAATTTTTTCGTGATGGCACCAACAGTATCAGTAAGCAGTGCTACCACTTACACGAGTGCATCAGGAAGTCTAAACATGCTTGCTAGTCAAATGAGCTTGGCTGCCATCAATACAAATGGTGCAAACTTAAACCTGACGTCCCTTCAAGGTATTACTACCACCACAATTAACACGGTTAATTCTGGTGGCACGGTTGCCGGCAGCGCCTCGCTTTTGTCAGTCATTGGCTCTGTTACAACTGACGCGGTGAATACCAATGTCACAAGTGGCTCGAGAGGCTCAGGCAATGTAATTATCTCGGCTTACGGAACTATTAGTACGAATAATCAAAGTGTGAATTATCAAGCCATTAACGCGTCTAACTCAGGCACAGGAATAGGCGGCACGGTTAATATAACAATTTCCGGCAATGGCTCTGTTGAAACCGGACAGATCTCAACCAGCATCAACAACACGTCGTCGAATGCATTCGCAGGCAATATAACTATCTTGTCTGCCTCAGCTATAAGAACTAACGGGCAAGTAATTAGCGCTTCTAACTCAGGCACAGGCGGAGGCGGCACCTTGATGCTAACTTCAGAGACCTTTTCGATTATAACTAATGATATCGACACGCATGTAGCAAGTGGCTCGGCACCGGCCGGCAATGTGTTTATTTCGGCTTTGCAATTAATCAATACGGGCAACATTAACGCCTCTCATGCAGGCTCAGGCACAGGTGGCAGTGTTACCTTGGTAAGAGCGGCAGCAATGGGTACGGCAAATATCGACACCTCAAGTACGGGCTCTGCCGGCGGCTCTATTATTGCCGGAGCTGTCGGTGATAATGGTGTCTATACCCTTGTAATGGGAGATTTGAAAACTTCTGGGTTCACGACTGCCGGCTCCATCATGTTAGTTGGTGATGATTTTGGGGCGAAGCCTCTGCTTGTTGGTACCATCACAGCGCAAGCGACAGGACCAAATGGAGTTGGTGGAGCAGTAGGAATATCCGGACTAGGGACCGTGGCAGTCGGGGCCATAGACACGACCAACACGGCTGCAGTTACAAGCAGTGGAGCACAATCAGGGTCGGTATTTTTATCATCCGGTAGCAAAAACAATAACGCGATTGCTGCAGACGTCATCAACGCATACAACTCAGCAAATGGATCAGCGACCGGACAAGTAATACTCATCGCATCAGGAACTATTACAACTTATGGCGCCATAACTACTTCAGCTGGCACAATCTCTGCGCAGACATTTTCATCAAATGTCGTGAGCGGGAGTGTTGCATCGGTGAACCCGAATTATACGAACAATTTATTATCAATAACTTCATCTACAACCATAAATGTGTCGGTAACTGGAATATCAGGGCCGTCGTCAAATTATAATCCGAGTGGATATGCAGCTCTAAGCGGTAACGACACTGTGTTGACCATTGATAGTGGCGGCAATTCATCGTTGTTAGCACCGCTTGTCTTTACTGCTTTTGTTCCAATGACAATAAAGTCTATAAATTCAAAAAGTCATACTGCGGCTGATGGCATAGCACTGTTGGTATTTGGAAATTTGACGCTCAGCGACACGGTAGGCATCAACGCAGCCGGCAGCACCAGTGGTGGCAATGTCACTATGCAGTCTTCGGCTGGACAAATATCCATTACAAGTATTGCCACAAATAGCAGTGGCTCTGGGGCGGCAGGCTCTATCAATATCTCCGCTTGGGCAGCTATTCCTGTCACAGGAACAATTAACGCTTCTAACTCAGGCACAGGTGCAGGCGGCACAGTCTTCCTCGCTTCAACTGATAATTCTATTGCAACTGGCGGGATCAACACCACTGTCGCTGGTGCAACAGCTGCAGCAGGTAGTGTAACTATCGCAACTTTCGGAGCTATGAGCATTAATGCCATTAATGCTTCTAACTTAGGCACAGGCGTTGGTGCAGGCGGCACGGTCCTTTTAACGTCTAGCAACAGCTCTATTACGACTGGCGAGATCGACACCTATGTCGAAAGCGCTCCAGGAGCAGGTAATGTAACTATCTCGGCCTATAGATCTATCACTGCCGGAGGCATTAAGGCTTATAACACCGGTCAAGGCTCAGGCACAGGCGGCGCGGTTACTGTAACGTCAAGCACTAGCTCTATCTCTATCTCAACCGGCACAATCGATACACATGTCGTGGGTGGTGCAGGAAACGGCGGCGATGTAACTATTTCGGCTTATGGAGCTATTAATATAAGCAAAGCCATTGATACTTCCAACGGCGGCACAGGTACAAGCGGTGCGGTTGCATTAACATCAAGCAATGGCTCTGTCTCTACTAATGGTATCATCGCTACTGCCTACGGTGGTTTGATAGCAACCAGTAATGTAACTATCTCAGCTTACGGCGATATTAATATGAACGACCAGCCAATTTGGACATACAATGCCGGGCCAGGCACAGGTGGCACAATTACTCTTATATCAAGCCATGGCGCTGTGTCAGCTGCATGGCTTTTCACGGGTGTCGGCAACACTGTGGAGGCAGGTGATGTAATTATTTCAGCTGCTGGAGATATTACTACGAACCTGTGGCCAATTCAAGCTTTTAACCAGGGCACAGGCAGCGCTGGCACAGTGTCCTTAACATCGGCTGGAGGTAGTATTTCAACCGGTGGGATCGACACCCATGTCGGTTTAGGTTCGGTGGCAGCAGGCGATGTAGATATTTCAGCCTATGGATCTATTAGTATCGCTGGACTACTTTTGGAAACCAAAGCGATTGATGCTTCCAGCAAAGGCACAGGCTCAGGCGGGAATGTTGCCTTATTGAGTCGTGCAGGAGCAGTGACTCTCATAGGCGACGTCGACACCTCAAGTGCTGGTTTTGTTGGCGGCACTATTGCTGTTGCTGCTGGTGGTGATAATGGCTTATATTCCATAGCAATGGAAAACCTGAATACTTCGGGGTCAGCTGCTGGCGGATCTGTATTAGTAGTATCCAAAAATTCTATGGGGACAGCTATTGGTACCATCACAACGCAAGCTTCAGGACAAAGTGGAGTAGGCGGATCAGTAGGGATAGCTACACTAGGGGCGTTGGAGGTAGGCAACATTGACACGACCAACACAGCTGCAATTGCAAGCAGTGGCGCACAATCAGGGTCGGTATTTTTGTCATCCGGCAGCACTGCTATCGATGCGATTTTAGCAGGCGATATTAAAGCGTACAATTTAAATGGATCAGCGTCAGGACAAGTAATACTTATCGCATCAGGAGGTATTATTCCAGGCACAATAACGACTTCTGCGGGCAACAGCTCTGTAAATCCGATTCATATAAGTTTTACGACATCGATAAGTTCATCTACAACCATAAATGTATCGGTAACCGGAATATCAGGGTTATTCTCAAATTATAACCCGCAAGGCTATTCATCAATGAGTGGCGGCAGCACTCAATTGACCATTAATAGTGGCGGCAATTCATCATTGTTAGCACCGCTTCTTTGTCTGGGAGATGTTTCAATTGCGTCTATAAATTCAAATAGTGGCACCCAGGCTGATGGGGTGGCATTGGTAGCGTTTGGAGATATAGCGCTGAGTGGAGCTGTTGGTGTCAACACGGTTGGCACTACCAGTGGTGGCAATATTAATTTGCTCGCTGTTGCCGGACAGATATCTCTTGTCGGTATTGAGACAGAAAGCAGTGGTGCAGGGGCGGCAGGTTCTGTTAGTATGGCGAGTAATGGAGCTATTACTGTCGGTGGAACGATTAACGCTTCTAACTCAGGGACGGGTTCAGGCGGCACAGTCACTCTAATTTCAAACAGTAGCTCCGTTACAACTGGCGGATTTCTCAGCTTGGTCCCCACCATCAACACCTCCGTCAGTGGCGGTTCGGCAGCAGCAGGCAGTGTAACTATCTCGGCTTTTGGAGCTGTTAACACGAGCGCGGGTCCCATTGTAGCTAGCAACAGTGGCACAGGTTTAGGCGGTACGGTTACTCTAACGTCAAGCAATAGTTCTGTTATAACCGGAGAAATAGATACGAACGTCCAGAATGCGTCATCATTAGCGGCAGCCGGTAATGTCGTTATTACGGCTTCAGGAACTATTGCTGTCTTAGGAAAGATCAATGCTTCTAACGCAGGCCATGGCACAGGCGGCATAGCCACTCTAACATCCAGTAATGGCTCAGTTATAACCGGTGAGATCAACACCGATTTCACCAGCAATTTGCTGACAGCCGGCTATGTAACTATCTCGACCTATGGATCTATTACTACCGGAGACATTAAGGCTTCTAACGCCGGCGCAGGCGCAGGGAGCATGGTCACGCTGTTATCAGGTGCCTTAATTACGACTGGCGAGATCGACGCCAATGTCAGTGTTGGTTCGACGATATCGGGGAATGTAAATCTCTACGCTTACGGAGCCGTTAATGCGGGCAAGATTGAGGCTACTAACGGCGGCACGGTTACTTTAGCATCCAGCACTGGGTCAGTTACAACCGGTGAGGTCAACACCCATGTAAGTGGCGGTTCGACAGCAGTAGGTGCTGTATCTATCTCGGCTTATGGAACTATTGCCGCCGGCGGAACGATTAACGCTTCTAACAGCGGTACAGGCGTGGGCGGCACAGTTACTCTAACAGCAAACACTGGGTCAGTTACAACCCATGAAATTGATACATATGTCACAAGTGGTTCGGGGGCAGCCGGTAATGTGATTATCTCAACTAACGGAGCCATTAACACGAATAACAATGCAATTAATGCTCATAACGGTGGCACAGGCATAGGCGGCACAGTTTTTCTAATTTCTAGCAATGGTTCTGTTGCTACTGGCGGGATCGACACCTATGTTAGCGGCGGGTCGGCGGTATCCGGCACTGTGACTATCCAGGCTAATGGATCTATTACTGTCGGCGCAGCGATTAATTCCTCTAACGGTGGCACCGGAGCAGGTGGCGCGGTCACTCTAACAACAATTAATGGCTCTGCATCAATTGGCGGGATCGACACCAGTGTCAGTGGCGGCTCGGCACCTGCCGGTAATGTAATTGTCTTGGCTTCCGGAGCTATTACTGTAACTGGTGCCATTGCCACTGATAACACAGGTACTGGTGCCGGTGGCTCTGTTGCTTTGATTAGTGGTAACACTATTGGTTTGGGTACTATCATAACTTCTGCCACAACCTCTGGCACTCTCAGCGGGTCAGTATTTTTGAGCTCAGGCAATACCGGTACCGGGGCAATAGCAACAGGTGCGATAAACCTAGGCGGTGGTGCTTTGTTAGCAACAGCGGCAACCAGTGGAATTATTACGGTCCAATCATTTACAGATGGTGGCACGCTTTCAGTGGATAACGGGCACATTTATGCAACTGGAACCTACACAAGTGCCGTTAATATATTGCCGCAGTCCTTTACCAACAGTGCAACAGCCACAATTACACCGGCAATGATTCCAGGCGGCGGATTTGCGTCGTTTAAAAATAGCGGCACAGTAACACTTGCCAATGACGCAGGCACCAGTGGAAATGTCATTGCCTTCAGTGATCTTGTACCTGTTGTAGTGCACGGTGCCGTCAGCTCCCTGGGGACAATTAATGACAGCACGGGTCGAGCCAATTTTTTCTTGATCACAAAGACAGTATCAGTGAACAGTGCCACCACTTACACCAGCAAAACTGGAAGTATAACCATGATTGCTAATCAAGTGAGCTTGAGTGATATTAATACAAATGGTGCAAACCTGAATGTCACATCCATTCAATCTATTGGCACTGGCACAATTAATACTTTTAATTCCAATAGCACGAAGGCCGGCAATGCCACACTTTTGTCACTCACTGGTTCTGTTACAACTGGTGAGATCGACACCCATGTCACACGCGGTTTGGCGGCCGCAGGTAATGTAACTATTTCGGCTTATGGAGCTATCAGTACGAATCAGCATATGGTAAATGCTTATAACGGCGGCATAGGTGCAGGCGGCACAGTTACCCTAACATCATCAGGTACTGGATCTATCAAAACTGGCGGGATCCGCACCGACGTTGGCAGCGCGAACTCATTTGCAGCAGCGGGCAATGTAAATATATTGGCCGCCTCAGGTATCAGTACGAACGGGCAAGCAATTAATGCTTCTAACGCCGGCGCAGGCTTAGGCGGCTCAGTTACCTTAACAGCAAATGCTGCTGATATTACAATCGGCGAGATCGACACCTATGCCACAAGCGGTTCGGCGCCGGCAGGCAATGTGGCAATCTCGGCCTATAAATATATTTTTACGGGAAAGATTAAAGCTTATCACCATGGCGCAGGCTCAGGCGGCAACGTTACCTTATTGAGGGCAGTAGCAATGAAGACCGACGATGTCGACACCTCAAGTGCTGGTTTTATTGGCGGTAATATTGTTGCTGCCTCTTCCTTTGATAATGGACACTATTCCATTGAAATGGGAAACTTGAACACTTCTGGGTCAACTGCTGGTGGGTCTGTATTAGTAGTGTCAGATGATTTTGCAAACGCGCTTACAAGTATTGGAGCCATCACAACGACCGCGTCAGGGAAAAGTGGAGTAGGCGGCTCGGTAGGGATAGCCTCTCTAGGGACGTTGGTTGTAGGTAACATAAACACGACCAACACAGCTGCAGTTGCAAGCAGTGGTGCACAATCCGGGTCAGTATTTTTATCATCCGGTAAGAAAACAGCTAGCTCGATTACTGCAGGTAGTATTAATGCTTACAACAGTAGTAATGGGTCAGCGACCGGGCAAGTAATACTGATATCACCAGGAACAATTACAACCAATGGAACAATAACCGCTCAAGGATCTAATATCCCTCAGGGGACATATTCAACAAACTATGTGGGCTTGGGAAATCAAGCATCGGTAAATCCGAACTATACAAGTGGTCCAATGTCGATAAGTTCATCGACAACAATAAATGTGTCGGTAACTGGAATTTCAGGGCCAACATCAAATTATAATCCGAAGGGATACGGATCGATAACCGGCAGCGACACTGTCCTGACCATTGATAGTGGCGGCAATTCATCAATGATAGCACCGCTTTTTGTGACTGCTTTTCTTCCAATTACAATAGGGGCTATAAAGTCATCTAGTGGCACTAATGCTGATGGTGTGGCACTTGTGACATTCGCAAGTTTGACGCTCACCCATACTATCGGCGTTGATACTCATGGCAGTATCAGTGGTGGCAATGTTAATTTGGTCTCTGAGGATGGCCCAATATCCATGCAACGTGTTGACACATACAGCAGTGGTGCAGGGGCGGCCGGCAATGTCAGCATTTCGTTTTATGGAGATATCACTGCCGGCGGAACTATTAACGCTTCTAACTCAGGCACAGGATCAGGCGGCACGGTTACTCTAATATCAACCAATGGCTCTGTCACCACTGGCGGGATTGATACCTCTGTCGCGGGCGGAGCCGCCGCAGCAGGTAATGTAACTATTGCGGCTTATGAATCTTTGAGTACACAAACAATCGACACTTCTAACACCGGCACAGGCGCAGGCGGTACAGTCTTTCTACTGTCTAGCAACAGCTCTGTTACGGTTGGCGCGATTGACACCTCTGCCAACGGTGGCGCGGCAGGCAATGTATTCATTTCGGCTTATGGAGTGATTACGCTTGGTGGCAATGTTAAGGCTTACGACGCAGGTTTAGGCGGCGCAGTTACATTGAGCGCAGGGGGGGACATTAGAGCAACGTCCTCATTGGTAACACTGCTAAGCCCATCAATAACACTTATAACAACTGCAGGCAATATTGGCTCTGATCCGGTGTCCGGTGGCATTGCCTTAAGCATTGAAGCATCTCATCTTCATTTTGCCACCAATGGAAATGTATACTTATTGCAGCAAGGTGATCTAATACTTGATTCTTCGGTTATTGGTGATTCTACTCAGCTGAATATTTCAGTTAATGGATCGGGAACTCTTTTCCTGAATGGCCTTGTTTCCAACTCAAGCTCGACTATTGGAACGCCTGGGCAAAGTATTAACTTGTCGGCGCAAAATATTGTAAATTTGCCGGCACATTCCGGTATGTCTTCGCTTATCGCTAGCAATATTATACTTTCTGCTCCGGGAGGAACGATAGGGGCAAGCAATAGTCCGATTTATCTCTATACGCCGAGCCTTAGTGCTACCAATCC
Organism: Candidatus Obscuribacterales bacterium; assembly: GCA_019744775.1. NCBI lineage: Bacteria > Bacillati > Candidatus Melainabacteria > Candidatus Obscuribacterales > Candidatus Obscuribacterales bacterium. The sequence goes on along the minus strand of JAIETZ010000001.1, from coordinate 658,804 downwards.
GAATTTCATCGTCAATGGTCCGCCGCCGACTCCTCCTGCGCCTTCGATTCCTGGGGTTCCTGCTATGACGACGAATCCTTTCGCGTTAGTTTCGTTTGCAAATTCGGACTTGAACGTGCTTAATGGACAGGACAGTAGTGCCATTCAGCAGGTACAAAATTCGAACATAAATTTCTTTCAGGCAGGTTCGCAGATCAACCAAGATGTTAAATGGGCGTCACGCAATTCTTTGAATAATATCGATATAGAAGATCTTACTGCTAATAGTTTAAACCCGCAGTCGACCCCTCCCTTAGACAGTGAAGCGCTTGGGCAGAGCTTTGCTTATTGCAATGCCAGTGATTTTAATTCTGACGTCGTAAATGAAATGCACTCACATGGAGCTATTCTCGGCTCACAAAGCACGGCCAATTTATGCGTTTTACAAAAGGGTAATTTTTTCTTCCAGCCTCAAAACGACATCAATGTACAAGTTCAAGAGGGCGAAGTCCAAGTGCCTAACGGTGCGTCGGTGCTTGTAATGGAAACCGGACATGATGTTGCGGTCTTTGATATCAATGATGGGCCGCATGCCCGTGTGCGTGTAAAGTCAGGCAATAAAGTAATTACCTTGTCGCCAGGCAGGCAAGTAGTGTTGACCAGGCAGCTTGATGCGGATTTTGATCGTGTGAATCCATCAAAGTTAATAGGTTACAAAAATGCACGCGCACATATGGTGGCAAGCGACATTCGCGCCTATTCAGCTGACTTTTCGCTGCCTTCTGTAATGATGAGCGTTCAGCCTGTGAAGCGCATGCTTTCCTCTGACAACCCGGATGATAGAAGGCTGGTGCAGCGTATGATCAAGCAAGCTGTTATTTTGACTATGTTGCCGTCTAAGTCCGGCCCGTTCAAAACATCGGCGAATAACTAATCAGGCTTTGACAGCAATTTGCTTGTTGTCTCTTTTGGCGCGTTCAAGGGCAAGTTGAATAAGCATGTCCAGAAGTTCGCTGTATGGAATTCCTGTTGCTTCCCAGAGCTTGGGATACTGACTTACTTTGGTGAAGCCTGGGATTGTGTTGATTTCATTGACCAGCAAGCGATTGTCTTCTGTGAGGAAGAAGTCTACACGCGACATTCCTTCGCAGCACAATGCCTTGAAGGTCTCAACAGTCAGCTTCTGAACTTTCTTGACTATCTCTGGTGGGAGCTCGGCTGGAATTTTTAGAATGGCACCTTTTTCGTCAATGTATTTAGCTTCGTAAGAATAGAAGTCCGTTTGTGGAATTACTTCTCCAGGCAATGAAGCGATTGGGTCGCTGTTGCCCAGTACGGAGCACTCTATTTCACGACCCTTGATGAATTCTTCGATGATTATTTTGTTATCGTAGCTCCACGCATCTTTTACTGCGAGCTTGAATTGGTCTTCTGTCTTTACTTTGTGCACTCCGACGGAGGAGCCGAGATTTGCCGGTTTGATGAATAGCGGCAGACCAAGATCTTTGACGATGTCTTGGAAATGTAGGGAATCAGCTTGTGATTTCGTGAAAGTCAGGAATTTGCCGATTGGAATTCCAGCGTCACGCAACAAGCGCTTGGTGACGTCTTTGTCCATGCCTATTGCTGAGCCTAAGACATCCGGACCGACATAAGGAATATTCGCTAGTTTGAGTAGTCCTTGAATAGTGCCGTCTTCGCCATAGGGTCCGTGCAAAACTGGGAAGACAACATCAACTGCTTTGGCTGTTTCGTCGCCTATGCCAATTAACGGCTGATCTTTTTGATAAGGAACAAGAGTGACAGCTTTGTTGGCGCCATTTAGTTTGATCAGTTTTGGATTGTCGGCATTCAAGAGAAAATGCGAGCTTTCATTGAGAAACCATTGTCCTTCTTTGTTAATGCCAATGAGGACAACTTCGTATTTGTTTTTGTCGAGTGCTTCAATGATGCTCTTTGCTGACTGCAAAGATACTTCGTGCTCTGCAGATCTGCCACCGAATAATACCGCCACTCGCAACTTGCTCATATCATTTCCTTTATTAGTGTGTACCGTTCCAAATGCCAAGTTCTTGTTTAGTGAATTTGCCCAAGCGCTTCCATTCAGGATGCAGGCGAATGTCGAATTTATTGTATACGGAGTCTTGCATGCGCATGAGTAAATTAGTTACTTCTTTTGATGTTGCTCCGCCTAGGTTGATGATGAAGTTGGCATGGATTTCCGAGACAGCAGCTGCACCTTCGCGGAATTCCTTTGCGCCTACTTGTTCCAATAGGTAGCCGGCAGTTTTGTCTGGAAGCGGATTAGTGAATGTGCTTCCACCGTTTGGCCACGAAAGAGGTTGCGTTTTCCATCGGTAATCTTCGTTGTGTTGAGTCTGTTCAATAATGGCCGCTGCTTCACCTTTTGGTAGGCGAAAACGTGCGGACAATACAATTTGCGACTCAGGATCAATCTCAGATTTGCGATAGGCAAAATTCAAGTCGGCATTGCTCAATGTGACCAGCTGCCATTTCTTAGTATCGAAAACAGTCACTGACTCAAGTATATTCGCTGTGCAACTTCCATGAGCTCCAGCATTCATGACGACAGCGCCGCCGACGGTGCCGGGGATGCCTACGGCAAATTCCAGACCTGACAGTCCAAGCTTTGCTGCATGCTTTGCTAAGTGCGGTAGTCTTGCGCCCGCCCCGGCTTCAATAAGAGTATCGTCAAGCTGTTTTATTTCGGTGATAAGTGCTGTGCGAATGACAGTACCTTCAACACCCTCGGATGAGACTAGTAAGTTGGAGCCGCCGCCAATTACGTGCCAGGGTTCGCCTGTTTTGCGCAAGCGATCAAGCAATTCAATTGTTTCTTCAATGCTTGAGGGATTGCACAGGCGCCCAGCTTCGCCACCAATTTTTAGTGTCGTAAAGCGGTATAGCGGTGCGTTAGTTACTTCTTCCATGAACAAGACCCTGCCTGGCCAGTGCCAGGATCTCGGAACCCACCTTAGTTATATCACCGGCGCCCATGGTTATTACCAAATCTCCAGGCATAAGATGAGGAACAATTTGTTGAGCAAGGCTATTTGTTGCCCCTGGCAGGTAGAAGACATGAGGATGTGTTATTGATGCTGCAAGCTTTTCAGAGTTGATACCTTCAATGGCTCCGCCACGTGCAATGTAAACATCAGATATCAAGACCAGGTCGGCAAATTCAAATGCCTGACAAAACTCATTCCAGAAATCGCGAAGACGTCCTGGCTGGTGCGGCTGGAAGACAGCGACGATACGTCCTTTTGGTGCAGCATTTTGGTGTGCCAATAATTTGTACGAGCGAGCTGCTTGTAGAGTTGCCACAACTTCTGTTGGGTGATGGGCGTAGTCGTCTATGACGATTACTTCGTTTGTCGAGCCGATTATCTGAAATCTTCTGCCGACACCGGTAAAGCTTCCCAGCGCTTCTGCAATCAATGCAAAAGGAATGCCTAATTCATTACCGACAACCACTGCAGAAAGTGCGTTTAGTTTGTTGTGTTCGCCAGGCACTTGCAGATTTATTTCGCCAAGTTCTTTTGATTTGTGCCAAACCTTGAGACCAAATCCAGGCAGGCTCTCATAGCGGTAGTCTGCATCACGAGAGAATTTAGCGCTACCGTAAGTAATTACTTTGCCGTTGATGCGGTCGCGAATAAGGCGACACCCGGCATCATCCTGGCAGAGTATTGTGGCGAAACTACTTTTGTTGGCGAAGGTCACCATTTCCTCACGGATTTGTTCTATTCCGCCAGGATAGTTTTCCAAATGATCGGCTTCGATGTTTGTGATGAGGGAAAGATATGAATCTGTCTTTGCGTGCGTGCCATCTGATTCGTCGCATTCTTCAACCAGATAATCACCCTTGCCTAAGCAAGCGTTTGAACCAATCTTGGAAAAAATGCCGCCGACGACAACAGTAGGATCAAGCTTTCCATGGAGAAGCACTTGAGCGACCATGCCTGTAGTGCTTGTTTTACCGTGAGTGCCGGAGATGGCGATGACGCGGCTGTCTTTGCCTAGATAAGCAAGCAGCTTCGAGCGGTGCCAAACAGGAAGATTCTTTTTGAGGGCAAGGGACAATTCCGGATTTTCTGTGTTGATGGCAGTTGAGACAACAACAAGATCAACGCCGTCGATATTTTCTGCCTTGTGCCCAAGGCAAATACGGGCACCGAGCTTTTCCAGTTCGTCGGTAATCGCACTTTTTTCTTTGTCCGAGCCGGATACTTTTATTCCTTTAGCCAGGAGCAGGCGCGCTATTGCCGACATGCCTATGCCGCCTATGCCAACCAGGTGGACACAGCCGGTGATTGTTTCCAAATTCAGGGTTTGAGCTTCAACCAAGTGCGTAGTCGATTTGACGTTCACGGGGGACCCTCGTAGTAAATCCGTAGTAAACCGTTATCCAAGATTCAGGCTGCTTGAAAATGCGCAGCTTTCCTTACTGCACATTAATATAACTGAATCGTAACGAATTTACTGCTGGAATTAGCTTACGGGGCGATTTTTTTAGCCAGTTGAGACTTCTTTCTGGCTGCTGTGTTCTTATGCAAGATGCCCTTGCTAACTGCGCGGTCAATAACGCTGTAAGCGCTTGTGAGAGCTGTCTGACCAGCTTTCTTGTCATCGGCTGACTTTTCTACTTGAGTGGCAGCGGTTCTAACGGCTGCTTTCCAGGAGCGATTACGCTCGCGGTTGCGCTCGGCAACTTCTACACGCTTTTTAGCTGACTTAATTCTTGGCACGACAAACCCTTCCCTAGTCTTGAGAATCCTCGTGCGTCATTGAGACGTGCACGGGAAAACGAATCTCAAATTCTAGCACATGACAGCGTGCCTGCATGGCTCTTTCGACATCTAGGTTTAAGCTTTTGCCCGTGAGCTTTAGCTAATCTACGACTTCTGAGCGTCCAGGATCATGCGATTGAGCTCGCTCATTGCCTTAATTGGGTTTTCTGCAACTTCAGAGAACGTGCTCATTACACGTAAGGTCTCTAATGGTCTGCCAAACTTCTGTTCTAAAAAGGCTACGTCTTCAGCAGTAATCATAGTTTCTTGGAATTGACCAAGTACAGCTTCTTGAGACCCTGCGGCTTGCGCATTGAGGGTATCACGCATATTTATGCTGCTGGCGCCAAATGCTTTGGCTGTGTCGGCCGTACCGGCTACCAACTCAACAACCGGAGTCACTTTGTCGGTGGACTTCATGACTGCATCGCCTTGCTTGTTGGCCTCTTGGCTCAACAGCTGGGAGGCTTTCGAATCAAAATTTTCTTGTTGTTCAGATACTCTGTCCATTCCCATTGCCTTCGTTGGTTACTCCTTAAGTGATTCCTTCAAATAACTTAGTCGGGTCGCTTTCCGGTCTCCCCTTTTCAAGACCAGGTTACCTTTGCGGGCAAGCGTCGTCAATGTGGATTCTACGTAGTCCACCTTAAGGAGCCCAAGTAAAAGGCGCATGTAATGCGCTCCTACGCTATCTGAAAGATTAATTACTGTCCTGGGCGCCAGATACCCTTACTGTTGGTCGTTGAATGGTCAACTGACCCTGAGCCCTGGCTCTGAACACTTGAGCCGCCTGCTGGGCGTCTGTTGTTGGCTGGTCTGACTTTGCGTTCGCCGCCCGGACTCCAAATGCCTTTATTGCCGCCCAGCGAACTCGAACCTGCACTAGAAGAACTGCCGCCGCCTCCTCCGAAGCCGCCACTGCCGCCGCCGAAGCCGCCACCTCCGGAGCTGCCGCTGCCACCGCCGCCGCCACCGCCGCCACCACCGCCACCGCCACCGCCGCCACCGCCGCCGCTACCACCGCCGCTGCTACCACCACCACTGCCACCACCACCGCCACCGGCGAAGCCGCTAGTGCCGCCGCCTCCGCTAACGCCTCCTCCACTACCGCCATATGCTGAGCCAGCGTTACCGCCTCCTCCGCCAGGCGCTGCTGGTGCCGCCATGGCAGACATGGCTGCATTTTTTACAGCGAGTTCGGCATTCACAATTCCATAGCCTATTCCACCTTTATTTTTGCTGTCTTCAAAAGTGGTATTAATCAAATCTGTCAATATCTGGTCCACTGTATAACTTGGATTTGTATTGGCAATCATGCTTATAACTCCAGCTACAAGCGCAGCTGAAAAGGACGTACCATTTGAAACCATAGGTACTCCTGCAGCATTAAGAGTGGGAACATCTTTGCCGGGGGCTGCAAACCATACAGGACCACCATAGCTTGAAAAGTCGCAGAGATCACCATTACGATCTGATGCGGCGGTTACAATCAAGGTTCGTTCTACGCGTCCACCAAGTTTTGTGCCTGAATTGCCGGCTGGTGCAATTACAATTCCACCCTTATTTCGATATAACACTAATGTGCCAAATACCAGTGGGCTATCCAAAAGAGACGCTTCAGCATCCACTGGTGCTGCACCAACAACGGCTATTCTAATGCCCCTCTCCATGCATGCTGCTAATCCCAAAATGACACGCTCATCGTCAGTGCCATTGCTGTCGCCGATTTTTATGGGGTAAATAAATGCTGTTGGATCTACGCCGGCAATTTCATCGCCATTATTTGTAGCTGCCGCTATCACGGATGCAACTTTAGTGCCGTGACCAATAGCGTCTGATGAGTCATTGAAGCTACCAACGTATGATTCACCTTCTCCAACTTTTTTTGCTAAGTCACCTACCGGATTGACACCGGAATCTAGCACAGCTACCCAGTGACCTGTCAGTTTTGTAGCCTTCCAAGCTTCGGGCGTATGTGTGTACATAAGGTTCCATTGGTTGGGTAGCAACGGATCATTTGACACAGGAGCTTGTGCTTTTGGTTGTTCATCTTTGCTGTTTTCGTCGCACCACATGTGGTGAAAGTTTGGTTGCATGCCGGCAAACATTTTGGTTTTAGACAGGGCTAGCGCTGTTTGATGTAGCTTTCCAGGCTGCGTTCGGATGCGAAGTAGATGGCAATACGTCAGACCATATACTCGCTCAAGTTTAGCGCCGGCTGCACTGATAGTCTCCAGCAGTGTCTTCATATTCTCATCAGTATCCACTGCGGCTAGAAGTATGTCGGGCTCATAATGAGATGAGAACGCCGGCAGGGCCGTGATTGAAAAAATGAGAAGACAGGACGTAAGAAATTGGACCAGTAACAGACTTATGCGGCTCATAAGATCTCCAAGATCAAGAAAGCTAACGTACGTTTTATACCCACTTATTCAGTTCTTATCTAAAAATGGGCAGCTTGGACGTTCTGGGACATTAATGTGATTAAGGTAATTTTCTGGGTACATTGCTATCTGGAGCGTCAGATTGGAGTCGCATTGTGCTTTCAAGGATTGAGTCCCCGACAACAAGAAAGACTCTTTTGACGACATGGAGCTGTCTTATTCTATTGACTTGCAGCATCTACTGTCCGCAGGTGCAGGCGCAAACTAAGATGCCTTGGGATCAAGGATTCAAGTGGCCTTGGGAGAATAATCCACCACCACCTCCTCCTCCGGTAAATAATTCGCCATTGAATTGGAATAAAAGACCGCTTCAGAAAGCAAAAGAACAAACCGACGCAGAAAAGCAGCGACAGAAGCAAATGCAGGACATGATAAATCAGGGGCTATGCCCTCCGATTCAAACTGCCAATCCTGATCAAAAAGGCAAAAATAACGAGTGGAACACGTTTAAAAATTCTTTGGGACAGACTGATTCAACTTCTGGTCATATGCGTGGATATGATGGCAATCATGCTTATATGGGACCAGGGCGTGCCGGTACCTACACAGATGGTGGTTCGACAACTACCTATGTAGACCCGAGACTTGGACAATCTAATTACCAAGGTCCGACGGGTCCGGCGCAGACTACAAACGCGTCTGGTGCTGACGTTGCTGCACAATTGGGCGGAAGACTACAATAACGGAATTATTTGTTGCCGACGTAGAGAAATACGATTGCAAAATACCCAAGCAAAATAATTGCTGCTCCGGCAATTACGACAGGCAACGTAGCAGCGGCAAGTCCTGCTCCTTTGTCGATTTTGAATTGATTTACTAACCCGGCATAATTCCAAAAGCAAGCTAGGATGCTGGATGCTACGACACCGGCTGTTGGTATCCAGGCAATTGCCAGAGCTGGTGCTGCTGTTAGTGCGAGATCAAAACATTGACGGAAATTGAATTCCCGATCGAATAATTTTCTCAAGAGAAAACTCTGCACGTAAGCCCATAATGCCATTCCTGCATAAGCCAAGACGACATAAGCCGGAATCAGCATGTAGCGCTTTTCTATGACGGAGAACAATACCGAGAAAATTAGAATGGGGATCAAAGACCAGATAACAGTTCTTATCCAAGTACGTCTGTTGTCTAGCTTTGGCTGCCGCTGCGCATAATACTTATTCGGCTGCATCATCTGCGTCTTGAGACTAGTTGTCCAAAAGCGCAATTCTTGTTGCGCTTCTTGCTCTAAATTGGGCTTCTTGGCTGGATGACTAGGCATATTTACCTAGTTTACCCTATGCTCCACGCCCTACTTGGCAGAATCGTCTGACCGTGAGATGCGCCAGGTAAACTGGTAGCGGATTTGCACTGATTTAGGGGCGCCTAAAGGAAGTGGCTCAAGAGGCGATGCCGCGGTTAATGCTTCCATAGCCGCAGCATCGGCTTTCGGCTCACCGCTAGATTCAACGATTTGTGGTTCGATAATTGAGCCATCTCGTTTGATGGTGAATATGACAGCAATTTTTCTATTTTCCATGCCCTTGGGCGGCTGCCATTTTGCTTGAATCTGTTGCTTCATTTTGGACATGTAAGTGCCAAAATCTAATGGTGCCTTTGGCTTTGCATCTTCATCTTCGTCATCATCTGAGTCTTGAGCATCTTCAGGGTGCCGTTGGCGACTGGCTAAATCAGGTCGTTTCATTGCTAATTGGTCAATTGGATGACCAAACTTAATGCTCTTTGGTGTGGAGCTTTTAACAACCGTTCCAATGGGAGTGCCACCAAGGGTGGTGTATTCGGCAAGGGCCAAAATAGGGGTTTCTTTCTTGCCTATCTGTACGTCGACAAGCTCTGAAACGCCTTGTTTGACATACTCGCCAAGCGTGATGACTGGAGTCAATCCATTTGCTACTTGCAGACCAAGACTGAAAAAGCTACAGAAAAAACTATTGGGAGTGAGTGTGCTTTCGTAACTCGGTAATTCAGGTAAATTGGCCGAAAGAATTGAGACACCAGTCTCCTTGCAGATTTCCTCAATGCTTGGCTGCATCGGAATTTCCGGGTTGTATGCGCTTTCGGATGCGGGCGATGTATCCAGTACACAGAGAATATTGCGTGACTGCAGGCGACGCCGTAAATCTGTAAGCATTGCTTTCAATGGAATGCCTGTTTCGGCCGCATCGCTTGCTTCGCTGTCCGCGCACAACAAAATTATGTCGTCGCCTTCTTTGGAAGGGACAGTTCGCGTGCAGACGTAAAGTACGACCATGTCGTTGGGCAATGCTTTTGTGCCAAGCCATGTTGAACTCAGCACGTTTTCAATACCGTATTTTGTTGTCTTCAGTTCCTTAAGAACACTCACGTGATCTGGAGCAAAGTGACCACAACTTGGATCTTTCAAAATACCTGCAAGATCGGTGGCGTTTTTGACGGCGCAGCGCAGAGGTTCAATTGTTTGATCATGAAATGACCCTATTCCTATAACAATTGCCCATTTGTCCCGTATTGGTCCAGGCACATCAAATGCGCTTTTGGCTGTCGGCTTGGGTTGTGGTTTTGCCGGCGGAGTAGTCTTGTCCTTTGCTCTGCCCGGCAAAAGTGCGCACGATGGCTGCTCAAAGGAGGCAGCACAGGTTATAGCCAGGGTAAGACTGACGGCAAAACGAAAATAGTTGGCTGATAAGAGCGCGAACATTTTTGCTCCGGCAAAGGAGATATAACTCCAGTTCCGATAAAAGTTACGACAATTAATAGCTTATGTCCAATATGTTTTTATGCAATTTAAGCGTGGCCGAAAATTTTCATTGGATTTAAGCTCGAAGATGAGCGTTTTTAAGTAACTCGGATCGACTTGTATAGCGACTGAATATGGTGGGGCATTGGCTGTCTCTGATAAAGCAATGCAGGAAGGATCCAATACCTTATGGAAGTGGTGATTGATCGATATGTATTTGGGTGGTTTTGGATGATTATTACTGCGAAAACACACCCAACCTATATGCTGATGCGATCGATGACAACCTGTATATCGCTTAGTAGGTGAGGCTTATTGCGATTGTAACGAAGTATTGTGCAATTGCGAATAAACCAGCACGACAAATTGTCATTGAAATTGCTTGAAGCAGAATAGATGTGGCTTTTGCACTATTTGCTTTTCGAAATCAGCCTGTGAAGCCATTTCTAAATAGTCGCTGAAGATCTCGGATCGTCAAATATAAGGGCCAGTGTGTTGAGCAGAATTTTCCGATCTAAGACAAGATCGATCCGTTTAATCCATCGATTAAATAACTTACAGGTGTAGGAAACCTGTAGATAACTTGAGATCTCAAGAGTCGTGAAGACCTTTTGTTTGATTAGAGGAATTTTTGTATGCATGTGTGGTAGATACTTTCGAGGATTAGAAAACATATACAAGGACGTGTCTGTTGTCAGGAAGATTGTTCATTATCGCTACACCTGTTGGTAATCTCGGTGACCTTACCGAGCGGGCCAAACAGGCTCTTGCATCAGCAGATCTAATCCTGGTTGAAGACACACGCGTCACCATCAAGCTCATTAACCACCTTGGCTTAAAGAAGAAGCTGACCAGCTGCCACGAATACAACGAAGCCAGCCGGGCAAAACTAATGGCCGAAATGGCATCCAGAGACGCCAGTGTCGCTGTAGTTTCGGATGCCGGTACGCCACTTGTCTCTGACCCCGGCTATCAAATAGTGCAGGCGGCAATTGAATGTGGAATGCAGGTTGTTCCCATTCCAGGTCCAAGCGCCTTTTTGTTGGCGCTAATTGGCAGTGCGTTGCCTTGCGACCGATTTGTATTTGAGGGCTTTTTGCCGGATAGACAAAAGACTAGACGCAAGAAGCTGGAGAGCATGAAGGATGAAAGGCGCACGCTAATTTTTTACGTAGCGCCGCATGATCTTGTTAACGCTCTTGAGCTGGTTCATTCGATTATGGGAGATAGACAAGCATGTCTTGCTAGAGAGCTGACCAAGCTCCACGAAGAATTCATTCGCGGCACAATGTCTGAGATTATTAGCCAGGTAAATGAGCGTGGCGTCAAAGGCGAGTATGTGCTGGTAATTGCCGGTGCCGAGGCTCCGCCCGAAATTGAACTTACAGAAGAAGAGTTGTTGTCCGAAATTGCCGAACGTCTAAAGTCAGGGCGAGGGTTGAAGGAAGTTTCCCAAGAACTGGCTCAGGAATTGAATAGAAGGCGATCCGATATCTATAAGCTCGGACTTAAATGCCGAGATTCAGATACAGAGAATGATTAAGTATTAGGGCAAAACCGTTCATTGGTTGGCTTGGCCGGGAATATACCAGCATAGGTTGTTGCGTCCTCTAGAGGTCGATGGTTTCCACAAGCGCATGGATTTTGTTTATCGTGCTGTTAGTCTTGGCTAACGGCTTACTTTCCTTGGCTGAGATGTCCATTGTTTCTTCGCGTAAAGCCCGCCTGCAGGGTTTGATTAAGAAAGGCAACATGGGCGCCAAGGTAGCTTTAGAGTTGTCGAATTCACCCAATCAGTTTTTATCTACCATTCAGGCTGGTGTGACAGGAGTTGGGATATTATCCGGTGCCTTCGGGGGAGCAACAATTGCCCAGAATCTATCCGATATTCTTGCCTTAATTCCACCGATAAAACCATATGCTGATGCCATCGGCATGACTGTGGTTGTTGTCTTAATCACCTATTTTACGCTCATCCTGGGTGAGCTTGTACCGAAAAGACTTGCCCTGGCTGACCCGGAGCGAATCGGCAGTGCGCTTGCCCCGGCAATGAAGAGACTTGCTCATTTAGCAGGACCTGTCGTTAGGTTATTGACCGTTTCCACAGATTTTGTCTTTGCACTATTACCGATCAAAATACAAAAAGAGCCGGCTGTCACCGAACAAGAACTGGAAGTAATGATTGATGAGGGCAAACAAGTCGGCATATTACAGACGATGGAATACAAAATGCTGTCCGGAATTTTCGATCTCAACGAGAAGAAGGTCAGCGCCGTCATGACTCCAATGACAAAAATTGTTTGGCTGAAAGCAACTGATAGTCCGAAGGTCTTGATGGAATCAGTGATTGCCAATCCGCATTCTCGATTTCCTGTAGGTGAAAGTTCGTTGGAAAATGTAATCGGCATAGTTAGTTCAAAGGAATTATTAGTTCGTTGGACTATCGATAAGACGTTTGACTTGAAGGCTTTGATGACGCAGCCTTTAATTCTTCCAAGCTCTCAATCGGTTATGGATGTCCTTAAGTCTTTCAAAAAAGCCGGCACTGATGTGGCTTTAGTCATGGATGAATATGGCGCTCTTGAAGGAATGGTTACGATTACCGATGTCGTCAGAGCAATCATGGGCGAGACGCATGTTGGTGATGAAAAGCCGCGTTGGCAAATTGTTGATCGCAAGGATGGCACCTGTCTTGTCGATGGGTTGACTCCGACAGACGAATTTATGCGCTTTTTCAAAGTTGCCGAAATGGCCTCGGAAAAAGCAGATTTTGAAACATTGGCTGGACTTATAGTCCATCAGCTTGATCACATTCCTCAAGTTGCTGAAAAGGTCACTTGGAATGGGCTTTGTTTGGAAGTCGTTGACATGGATGGCTATAGAATTGATAAAGTTATGGTCTGTAAGTCAACGGAACTGTCATGACCCAAGAAGCTGACGTAAGCAAAACAGAAGAAATAGACAGATTATTGTCCGTACCGCTTGCTGAGCGCAACGAAGAGTGGAAAGAGAAATTCTACAAAGTCGTTGATACGGCAAGTTTGTCCTTGCCGGACGAAAATGTTTTTGTCGGGCCTGACGGTTTTCCCTATCTCTTACTCAATATTCCGGAGCCTGGGCAGCAATATCACAGCTATAGTCTAACTACCGTCTTGAGCCACTGCCTGGAAAATGGACTGGGTCTGGTTATTGCCCGTGGTGACATGAGCAAACCGGAATGGGTTTTTCCATTCGGCATGCTCTGGTGCTTCAAAGAATTCGGCAAATTGGAAATTCCCATTGAAGAAAGAATTAGAGGCGAACTTATTAATGAAACAGCTGCCGGCAAATTATCGAGAGAAGTTGTCGAGGAAAGCCGTCAGGTAATGGTCGGACAACCTTCGGAAGAATATCTTCCCGGCTATGTGCGCACCGCCATTCGCAACTTCGCCACGCAAAGACTCAATATGACTAGTCTGCGGGCATTTTTGCTGATGGATCCAGCTGCGGAACCACCGCAAGCCATGGTGTTTTCCATATTCCCGGATCAATTTGCCAACGAGAATGAATACGGCGCGGTGCTTTCCATGTTGCGCTGGTATTTGCCCACTCATTACGGACTGGCAGGCATTCCTAGGGACGTCGAATTAGCCAAATCATTTATGCCATTCTAGAGTCCGCTTAGAAAAGTTTTGATTGTTTCAGTGTAGGTTGGTGGATCTACGTCGTAAACATCATTGTGACTGGCTGACGGCAGACTAATGAATTTTTTGCTTTCCCCGGCAATTTGAAAGAGGCGCTCACCATGGTCGTGAGGGACTGTTTTGTCTAGTTTGCCGTGAATTATCAAAACAGGTTGTTTATAGCTTTTGAGTACAGTCAAGTTATCCAGATCGGGAGTAACCATTAAAGGGTTTGGATAAAGTCTCAGCCAAGGCAACTTTTCACAGGCAATATGCCGGAGAGAGCTGAAGGGTGACTGCAGTATGAGTCCTCTGCTAGGTCTTGCCGATGCGATATGGCAGGCAACTCCTGAACCTAACGATTCGCCGAATATAACGATGTTTTCCGGCTTGTAACCTAATTTGTCGGCAACGAAATCAAAGGCAGCCAGTCCATCTTGAGTGATACCAACAATTGATGGACTGCCTTTACTTCGACCATAACCTTGATAGTCATACAGGAAAACCGAACTGCCAGATTCAATAAGCAACTTCGCAAGCCATGCACGATGACTGATGTTGCCGGCATTTCCGTGACTGACGAGAATAAGCCTTTCTGAATTCGGATTTTTCAATAGCCAGCCATGCAGTTCCATACCGCTTTGGGAATTGAATGTTTGATTTTCAATAGTGATACCGGCAACCTGTGTGACGCTGTAGAGATCTTCTTGCTCTTTGTCAGGGTAGAAGAGCATGCAGTTGTAAAAAGACTGCGCAATTTTTGGCGATAAAACCAAATAGAGCAAAGCTAGAAGTAAGGCTGTTTCCACAGGCTTAGTATCCCACTTTTAAGGCTTTTTCCAAACCTGAAATGCGCTGATGTACCGCACCATCTTTAGGCTTTCCGAAAACCTTTGTCTCTAGTCTGTCCACGCGATCGGCTACTTCTTCTTGTGAATACACTTTACCGAAGGCAATTTTTTCCATGCGAGACACTCGCTCCGCATCGCTGACTGTTTTTTTGACAGCGGCAGTTGTTGGTTTCTTTGCCGGCACTGCACTTTGTGCTGCTGGTTTGGCAAATTGTGACGGAAATTGGGGATATCCTTGCGGCACTTGTTGTTGCTGAAACTGGGGATAGATTGGTTGTGCCGGTACCTGTTGTTGGAATTGTGGATAGACGGGCTGTGCCGGAGCTTGTTGTTGAAACTGTGGATAGGAAGTTTGCATCGGCATCTGCTGTTGAAACTGTGGATATCCTTGCTGTGCTGGAATTTGTTGCATAGGCATTTGCTGCGCATACTGTGGATAGGGCTGTTGATATTGGGGATATGCAGGTGGTTGCATCGGCATTTGTTGTTGAAACTGCGGATACATTGGTTGTTGCCCGGCTTGCATAAATTGCATGGGTTGCTGTGGCTGAGTGAATTGAGGATAGACCGACTGCTGCGGCACTTGTTGATATTGAGGATAAGCTGGTTGTTCCGGTGGCAGTTGTTGAAACTGCGGATAAACAGGCTGTGGCGGATGTGCTGGTTGCGCTTGCATTGCTTGATTGGCAGCAGATGGAAAGGGCTTATTGAAGTCTGGGATCATATCTTCAGAGGGAAATGCTGTTGATGGCTTTGTTGGCGCCGCGTTTTGGGTTGGCACATTTGTTTGCCATTGCGGTTGCTGCTTCGGTGTATCAGTCCAGGGTTGGGCTGCAGGCAGATTAGGAGGCGGTGCATCGCTGAGATCGTCCATTACTGATTGTGAAGGACCGCCGGCATTGTCCATTGCACCGGGATCGACACCGACCGGTAATGTGCGCCTAACTGTGTCTGTTTTAGCCTGACTCGGACTTATGGCTTTTAACTGTGGTATGGGTTTCGGCTTTGTCGTAGTCGCCGACGGATTTGCGGCAAGCGCTGTTGAACTCGCCAGGACAAAGGCTGCCAAGCTTAGAGCTAAATTCCGGAAAGTCCAACTGGCCATGGTTCTAACCCCACCTACTAGTTACCCAGTTTGGTGACCAATTTAACCGCGATGCGGGCGCATGCAATGCGCCCCTACAACGAACAAAATGCCCCCGTTTACGCGGACAAATATTTGAATCCAACGAGCAAATGCCTTCGTTTACGTGGACAAAATATTTGACTCTAATTCGCCGCCGATGCGCAGGCTGGCTTGTAATGCTAGAGCCGTTTCAACAAAGACTGGACGCACAAGTGTCTCTGGTGTTGTGACAAGTTCGCAGAGTATGGCGTGCATATCCGGATCAATTTTCAAAAGTTCCTGCCGTCCGGCAATCACGGCAAAGGCAGCAACGGCTTCAGCAAAATACTCATGGGCACTGGATTTGGCGTAACCTGAAATAAAACAACGCTTGTCGATGCGCTCCGGCACTACAAATTCCGTTTCAGCATCTACGCCTTTTGGTGACGGGTGCAACTTAACACAAGCTTTAAGGCGCTTTTCGTAAAGGTTTTGAATTCTTTCTTGTGCGGCTTGAGACAAAACAAATTCTAATTGGTGGCCAAATTCGTGTGCAACTACTTGGTTGAGTCTAACTTCTAGCTGTGGTCGCGCTACTACCCAGAAACATCCATATTGCTTGTAGAGTTTGACTTCTTTTTCAAACTCTTCTCTATCCAAAGTGACGAATCCTGTGCGAACTCCTGTAACACCTGCAGTTCCGTGTTTGACATTGCCTAATGCTGCAGTGCCTTCTGATTTGCGGACGATTTGCAATAGTCCTGACACCGCCCAGAACTTCATTGTGTCTTTGACATATTTTTTCTGCGGGGCCGTCAGTTTGTCGAAGTCTTCGAAATAGCGAATGATTTCGTTTTCAAAATAGGGTTTGTCTTTGCGATAAAGCGGACGAGTTATTTCAACTTGCCACTTTTGTCCTTTGCTATCGATACCTTGACCAATTGTTGATAGTTGGCTGTTTTCGTCCAGTTTACGCCGTACTTCTTTTTTTTCTTTGTCGCGCAAGTAAATGCAGCCGGCGTCATCTATTTCGCCGATTAACTGGTGGTCTGAAGTTGCTAGCCGCCCGTTGATTGCCGCCAGATGTATGTTGTTGTATACGAGAGTGCCTGTCGGTCCCTTGTTCTCTCCAGGCAATTCAAGTTCAAAACCATTCTGGTCTATGCCACGGAACTTTGCACCAGGAATGGTTTCAATTGGTTGAAGTCCTTCAAATGAGCCGACTATAGGCGACTCGGACCAGACCAGACCATTTTCATGCAGAAACCCCACAGGCTGACCGTTGTGGTAGATTTTGCCGTAGTCGACAACAAGCATTTGCCCAGGTAGTTCGATAAACCCACTCGGGCCGTTTGTTTTAACTACTTGAGCAGCACGCTCTCTAGACACGTTGCATTACTACTTTGACGAAACGGCTACTTTAGCCTTGTTCCAGTCGTTGAGGAATAGCTGCAAGCCGGTGTCTGTTAGCGGGTGATGAACTAGTTGCTTGAAGACCTTGTAAGGCATTGTGGCAATATCAGCACCAGCCAGGGCTACTTTAGTGATGTGCACAGGGTGGCGAATACTGGCTGCCAAAACTTTTGTCTTCAGGTCGTGAATGCGGAAGACTTCCACGATGTCCTCAATTAGTCTGATGCCGTCTTCGTTGATGTCATCCAGTCTGCCCAAGAATGGGCTGACAAATGTGGCACCGGCGCGGGCTGCCAAAATTGCTTGGTTGACTGAAAAGCAAAGTGTGACGTTTACCTTTATGCCTTCGTTGTTGAGGATGCTTGTGGCAGCCAAACCAGCAGGAGTTAAAGGGCATTTGACCATGACATTTTCGGCCCAGGTGGCAATATCACGTCCTTCTTTGACCATGCCCTCAGTGTCTGTTGAAACAACTTCGGCAGATACTGGACCTTTGACTATCGAGCAGATTTCTTTTACAAGACTCTTGAAGTCTCCGCCCTCTTTGACGACGAGCGATGGGTTGGTGGTAATGCCGTTCAAGCAACCCCATTGGTTGATTTCTTTGATTTCGTTGATGTTGGCAGTGTCTAGAAATAACAGCACGGTAATGCACCTCTTTTACAACGTATTAACCAGGTAAATTGTCGTTTAAATCTTAACCCGGAAGGGGTAGTTCAGTCATGTCCGGGGGATAAGATTGACATGGAGACTAATTTTATGACGCAGGTGTAATTTGAGAGTCAGCGATCCTACTTCGCCTCCATTTTTCCTCTGGCAAGCACTAATGGCAGTGCTGATGGGCATCTTGACGGGCGCTTTGCTCTTCAATCTGTCCAGTCATGCTCGCGCAGCTCTTCCTCATCTTCCCATACCAATCAAAGAAGCGCTTGCGGCTAAGCCCGCGCCTCCCTCCATTCCAATTTTGCCCAGTCTTGACAAGCGGATGGTCATTCTGCTTATGGGTGTTGATTCAAATGGTCCTAATTCCCAAAGATATGTCGGCACTCGTTCAGACACGATGATGCTGGCAAGCATTGACCCCGCTACTAAACAAGTCGGACTTATCAGTATCCCTAGAGATAGTCGTGTGATTATTCCAAGAGGACATGGCTTCAGCAAAATAAACTCGGCGCATGCCTTGGGTGGACCGACGCTTGCCATGGAAGCAGTCAGCCAAAACTTCGACGTCAATATTGATCACTATGTGGTCATCGATACTGTTGGCTTGAAAAAGGTCTGCGAATTCTTGGGACCATGCGAAGTGCTGGTTGAAAAGGAAATGCACTATGTCGATCACACAGCCAAACTCAATGTGGATTTGAAGCCCGGATTGCATACCCTCAGCCCGGTAGAAATGGAAGAGTATGTGCGTTTTCGTCATGATCCTCGTGGTGATATCGGACGCATGGAGCGCCAGCAGTGGTTTTTGAGACAAGTGGCACACAAACTTAAAGAGCCGCAAGTACTATTGCGCCTGCCTGAGCTAATGGGATTAGCCAATGAATTTGTATCTACGGATCTTTCACTCGATCAAATGGCTCGCCTGCTTTCTTTCGGCAGAGAAATTGAACCGCATCAAATTGTCACTGCTACATTGCCCGGTGAAGGCGCCATGATTGGCGGTATTAGCTATTGGTTGCCGGATATGAAAGCCAGTCGCATTGCTATAGATAGATTAGTAGGTACCAACGAGCAAGCTCTTGCAACAGAGACAAGTCCGGCAGAAGTTGTCACCAATAAACCAATTCGTGTTTCTATTCGTTATCCGCGTGGCTGCGAGAAGGTGGCTGACTATTTTGAGACAAAGTTGACTGAAGCCGGATACAAGGTCCGGTATAAATGGCGTGTCGATGAAATAGAGTGCCGTCACGAAGAGATAATTGCGCACAGCTCGCGTGCCAGCCAGGAAAATACCAACGAACTGAGAAAAGTTCTTCCGCAAATGGAGAAATGGCCGACCGTCGTCAATCCGGAATCGCGCTCTTATACAGACTTTACTCTCGTGATTTCGCCGAATGTAATGAATGCAATGGCGGACATGTTCCCGCCGCCGGCTGATAGCGCTTATGCTGGAACTCCTATGATGTCTCGCGTGCGACCAGTATCAGTTTTGCAGTAACTACTGCTTTGCATCCAACCAGCGTATTGTGCCATTTTCAATGTTGCGGATGCCGCCGACGATTAGCAGTTTCTTTTGCTTGACCAAGTCTGTCAATCCTGGGCTGTTTTTCTTGATCTCGGAAATGGAGTTACGCACATTGTCTTCGATTGCGGCGTTGAGAAGGTCTTTGCCTTTTAGTTCCGGATGATTCTTTTTGGTTTTGTCGGTTGTCGGTGTTATCAGAGCCATCAGTTTCGGTAAGCTTCCCTTCAATTCTGCTCCCCTTACTGCACCATCTACAGCACCACATTGCGTATGTCCTAAAACAACAACTAGAGGCGTTTTTACGTATTTGACGCCATATTCAATCGAGGCTAATTCAGCTATTGCACAGACATTGCCGGCAACTCTGACGACAAACAGGTCTCCAAAACCTTGGTCGAAAACTACTTCTGGAGGCACGCGTGCATCGGCGCATCCTAAAATGGTAGCAATTGGTTTTTGACCATTAAGAGCTGTTTGTTGTCGTTTAGCAGCATCAAAACGCGGATGAATACTTTTGCCGCCAAGATAGCGTTTGTTGCCTTCTTTCAGCCGATCCCAAACTTGTTGTGGCGTCTCGGCATAACATGCCAAGCTCGAACCAAGCACTAGAGCAATTGCCGCAAGACTTGCTGCTTTCATTGATTGTCCTTTCTTCGATTTTATTCTTGTTGCGGTTCTTGCATTTCTTCTTCGCCTTCGTTGAGGAAACCCTCAAGAGCCTGGCGGACTTTATGCAAGAGAACTATTTGCGCATCTGTGGAGAGTTGTTGTTCTTTGATTAAATGCACTGCCAGGCAGAATGCCAGATCTACATCTAATTGACCGACAAGACGCTCGGAAAGCAGGCGGCAGAACCACGCCGCTGCGTCCGATGCTGAGGTGTCTTTGCGGTTAATTGAAGTGTTGAAGTCGTATTTGATTTTGGGATCTCGGACAACTTCGTTAACTTCAAAACGATAGAGACATTTCGATGTACAGGGGCCGCAAGTGGGCAGCGGACCTTGATCGCGTTTGTGCAGTTCAAGGAAATCTTCTCGCCACTGGCGAAGCACACTCATGTCAATGCGGCGGTTAACTTCTGTTGGCTGGAATGCCGGTCTTAATAAATTCAACCAGCGCATGTGTTGTTCACGTACTTGATCGTAGTACCAATAATTTTCCTCGCCCTTGCGTTCGAAGTATCGCTCCGAGGCTTGTGTAAGTACGCACCAGGTTATGCCGGGCAAATTACCGGATCTGGCACGACCACCAATTACACGCTGGATTTCGCTAATTATCTTTGGCCGGAATTGAACAAGTTGTGTGAGATCTTTGATTGTAGAAAGTACATATCTGTTGAAGACTTGACGGAATTGTGGATCGTCAGCTACCGGCACAGCAGTATCGAAAATTTGTGAATCGCAGCGATGCAGGCAGAAGCGGCAGCCCAAGTGTTTGTCGAAATTCTCGACGATCTTCATTTCTTTCATCGCTTCGCGCACAACGGTATCTGATTCTTCAGGCGTTTCCGGAGGCGGCACAGAAGCTGTTTTGTCGTACATGATCGCTAAGTGATAAGGCTGCTCCATGCGCTCGGCATAGACAATTGCTCGTCCTGTTCCTAAAGCTGTGACGTGACGCTTTTGAATATCGTCCAAATTCATGGCGCCGCCCATGGAGTCGCGGTCGTCTGTTGCCACGATGCGGTGCATGATTTTCAAGTTTGTGTTTTTCAACGCTTCCGGAGCGAGTTTATTTGGAATTTGGTCGGCAATGATAAAGCCTTGTCCATACGAACGAATTTCAGCCAACATGTTGGTGAAGAATTCAACGGCTTTACCGGCTGGGTTGGCGGACTCCGAGCTTTGACCTGTTGGAATGTTTTTCAACAGGCGGTGAGCCTCTTCTACAAGCATTACGTGTTGCAGATTGTCGTGTGGTCCTAATGATTCGCGATATTCGTATAAAAAGACGAGTAGCATACCCATGAGGAATGATTTTTCGCTATCTTCTGAAACCATCTTCAATTCAACGACAGTGGGGCGACCGAAGAGAATTTCTGGCGGAATTGAACGCCTGGTATTGAGCATCTGTCCTTTACCGCCGATGAGTAGAGAACCAATACGAGCTTTCAAGGCGGCCTGTACGTCAGGACCAATTCTTTCCGAATAGCCGAAGCTTTCAGTAATAGGATCGATGATTTCAAAAAGATCCTTCATCGTCGGATAAATTTCCGGCGGGCAATCAGGATCACCAGGATTTACACCCGGGGGTAGGCGCCTGTTGCAGTTCTGCACCAGGTCCCAGCCGCGCACGTTGTAAATTGCGTTCAAGGCTTTTTCTAAAACCTGAGGCATAGGTGCGTACATTTCAAAACTGGCGTTGAATACCGACTTCAAGGCGTCTAAGTGTGTCTGTACTTTGACGCCTTTCATGATTTCAAACGGGTTCAGTCTGAAAGGAGATACAGTTTCGTCACCCAGGGAGAACGCTTGACCAACACCCTTGAATGTTTCCGACATGAGCATCATGTGCCGGTACTCAGATTTGGCAGGCTCGATAACCATGAAGGGGACTTTGTATCGCCACAACTGGTTGAGCAAATAGAAACAAGTGTTTGTTTTACCGCCCCCTGTTACTCCGCAGACAATTGTGTGTTTTTGAAGTGCGTCCACATCGACGTTGTACAAGTTGCCGGTATCTACGCCCCTATCCAGAATATTGCCGACAGCTATCACACGCTCCGGATTCTTAGGTGGCACTTCGGCCAAACTAAATTCGGCTGAACGTCGCACTCGAAATCCAGGCATCTCGCGCTTGGGTAAGTGAATGTAAGCCGAAAGCATGCGCGAATTTAAAGGCGTGACAAAGCGATAGCCAAGCAACTGTGAGACATTTTCTCCAGAGCGTGTATTAGACAATAGTCCGAATTGCTCTGAATGTGGTTTCAAACCGGAAAATTCATGTGTGCGCAGAGGAGTCGGACGGCTTGTCTCATCGACGTAAGTTGCACGAATTAGTGACTGCAAGCGCACAAACACAGATCTGTCAGGAGCAAAGAAGTAGACGCCTGTTTGCCAACTGCCGATAGCGGTACCTAATTGCAAGTGCTTGAGATAAGCATCTTGTAGTTCAAGGTAGTACTTGATCTTTTTCTTCTTCTCCGGATCTTCACTCTCTTGCGCGCGTTGAATTTGATCAACGACAGTGAATTCTTCCTTGCTTATGTACTGCGAAGGTATTGGGAATGCAAGAACAAGTATGCCGAACTCATGACCCTGCAGACCGTTGGCAATACGCTCTATCTGCTCGGATTCCATTGTGTCGCCGGTCGTGCTTTTGAGCGCTGGAATTCCTGTTGTGATACCAACATGGGCGGTCAACGGCGTGATCATCTGCTTTATTTGATCGCTGGAGAACGGCTCTTTATAGATATCAACGCCGTTGTAAACGCTGTGCAGAATGGACTTAACAGTCGTATAGGATATTTGCGCGGCGTCTTCACCATTGCTGGTTTCGCCTGATGTCGGCACAGACATGCCCATGTAGTAATTGACGCCTGTTTTGCTGCCCAGAATCAAAAATCCCAAGTTGGACTTTTGACTGTGCAGACCCGCCAGCGCATCTTCCATAAGGTACATGCGTTGAGGAAGTTGATTCGGGTCGTTCTTGGGTTGGTTGTTCTGATTCTGCTGCTGCTTTTCGCGCTCGATATCCCAAGATCTCAAAATGCCGTCGATGCGCACAAAAGTCAGACCCGGAATAGGCCAACTCTGAACCTCCATAGGATTTGGGGGTTCAGTTTCCAAGATGTCGAGATCGTATCGCCTAAGTTCAGCGATACGCTCTTCCCAAATATTCCGGTTTCCGCCTGTTGATTCCATCAGTAATTAGGCCTTCCCATACATTTGTTCCACGAGAGCCCAATTGATATCCTTTTCCGGAACGTCTTTGAAATCCGGAGCCTTCAAATGGAAGACGCCGGCTACGGTGCCTACGCGATAACAGAAGAATGTGCGCTCTTCTTGACCCACCACGCGGTCGATGTTGAGCTTCTCTTCGTCAGATATTAATTCGAACTGGGGAGTTGTGTTTACTTTATTAAAGACGTTCTGAATCGTCTGGTGCTTAATTTTTCTGCCGTCCACGCGGAACATCTGCGGTCCCAACATATCAGCATCTTTCTTGGCTAAGGAGAATGCGCAGATAGTGCCCATGTGAATGGCCATCTGGTTGCGAGCATCTTCCGGTAAGTGCTGCAACGTCTTGCATGCGCCAACCAAGCCAATCTGGAATGTCTTTGTTTCCGATGTAATAGTATCGATGGTGTCTTTTTCGATGAAGTTATCGAATTCATCCAAATAAAGTGTAGACGGACGCTTAGCGGATTTGCCTGGTATTCCTGAAAGTGTTGCTTGCTTCAAGCCGGTGACAATCAAGCTTCCAAGCAAATTGGCATTATCATCGAACGAACTTTGTGGCACTTTTACAAGCAGCACCTTCTTCTGATTGACGACATCAACGAGGTTTAAATCACCTTTTGCTTTCGTCAAAATCGGCTGAATACGCGGGTCTGAAAGTGTTGCGGCAATGCGGTTGCGAATTGGTTCCGTCCAGGTAATCCACTGATCAGAACGAGCTAGTCGCTTGTAGTTGTCCCACTGTTGAAGCAAGGTGTTGTACTCAACTCGCTCGTTTTTCTGGCGTTCGATTTTTTCCAAGAGCACATCACGGAAATCGTTGTCACTGCTCAAGAGTTTTTCCATGTCGGTCAACGTCTTGCCGTTAGCCATCAGCAAGAGAGCAGAGTTACGGACAATATTTGCAGTCTGTTGATTCCATTGAGATTGTGAACCTGGCGGCTCCGTGTAAATGGCTTTGAATCCATAAACCACAGCCGAGGCGGCTCCCTGTAGATCGCCGTTTTCCGGCATCTCCAGTGGGTTGTATGCAGGACAGCCACCTTTGTGAGTCGGGTCCATAATTATGACGCGCTCGGCAAGCTTTTCACCCTTGGGATGAGCGGCTATCCAATTAACGACTAAGTCGACCAGGCTTCCATCAGAATCGATAACAACAACAGCTCTGTCTGCGCTGACAATGTCGTTGCAGATCATATTCGCCATCAATCTGGTTTTGCCTTTTTGACCGGCACCTATCACTAGAATATGTGGGTTTGAATCACGCATGTTTGGCGGCAAAACCAAATTTTGCGGCTTGTCGAACTGCAGAATATTCCAATCAAGACGTTTGCCCAGAGGCAGACCGCCCTTCTTCAATGGTTTGCCCATTTCCTTGAGCATTTTATTGTGTTGTGAGCGGAATTGGGACGGAATATATTCCTTCTTGCCCCAAATGTTTAGTAAGCCGGATGGACCGAATACTTTGAGTGATAACATGGCGAGAAGGACGCAGAATACAACTATGCCCAAGGCTATTTTTGTGAAGAAGTCACGCGGACCTTGCGTTGGATCGTCGCTAAGACTTGGACCTTCACCAGGCATTTGCGGTAATTCCAGTCCGTCTGATTTCTCCGGAGCTGTTGAATGTACTAAAACAGCTTCCCACGGACCTTCAACATTGACTATTCGGCGGTGTATAAACTGACCAATGCCGATCTGTTTCTTATAGGTGCCGACCATTCCGGTTTTACCGTCATCTGTTAATTGGACAGTTCCGGTGCACAGTATCGGCTTACCGCTTTGCGCGGTGCCGTCCGATTTTAAATACGTCTTTTGAAATGAAACGTTTGGTGGATGATAGACGCCCCCTATAACAAAGTGATCGGGATCATAGCCTTCACCCTGGAGTTTTGTGCCGTTTTGTTCAACGTGCATCTTGCCCGTATACGTTTTCTTGTCGTATTGGTATCGATTGCGCCAATCGCCGCTTAATTGCGGAGCATCATTTATCTTGGCGCCGGCAATCAAATCACCGAATGCGCCACCAACAAATCCTGTTATTGGTCCAAGTAGTCTCAGCCCAAGGAACAGAGCAATAATTCCTGCAACTATCAAGGCTCCTTTGGGAATAGAACGACCAGCAATTTCTACTGGTTCAGTGAGCATTTTCCAAGGCGTTGGTTTGCCTTCCTTCATTTCCTTGTCATCTAAGTCGTCCTCTTTGGCGCGATTACTTGCACGTCTGGCTAATAGCCCACGCACTTGTTGAGCTTGTGACGCTGATTCTTTGGACGACGAAGAATTGTCCGATTCGACTGTTTTATTTTCGGCATAAGATGGTTCTGCCGGAGCAGCTTTGCTTGGATCATTGCCCCATGGCGGAGGCAGTGGCACTCCAGGCGATGGTTCGAAAGATTCTTTTGCAAATGGATTAGTTGCCGGCTCAGCAGCTTGCGGTTTAGGCGTTTCTTCGTATGTAGTTTCGCGCGCAGCCGGACTAAATGTATCTGCTGTCGGGACTGCTGAAAAGCCGCTAGCTGGTGCCATTGGACTAAATGATGGTGCGGCGGTAGGCGCAGGTGGCATAGGCGGCGCCGGAGGTTGTGGTATCTGCGGGGCTTGCGAAAAATCTTGGGGGGGCATACCTGCAGCGGAAGCTGGAGGCGGAGGTGGCTCAGCCATAAATTCCTGTGCGAAATTTTGGTCGGGTTGAGCGCCCGGGTGAAACGGTTGCACAGATACTTGAGGAGACTGCGTGGGTGTAAATTCTTGTGGCTCTGGTTCCGGCTCCGGTTCTGGTTCCGGCTCCGGCTCCGGTTCCGGTCCCAATAGGTCGAATATCTTTTGAGCATCTGCCGTCTTCGATGTCGGCGTTCTTGTGCCTGCCGAAGCGATAATGTTGCTTAAGTGCGAAGCATTGAAAGATGCCTCTGCTTCAGCTGCGAAATTGGGTTCCGGAGTCGGCGTCATAAATTCGTCCGGCGTAGGTGAATCTGGAATATCAGGAATGCTTATTCCAGCAGATGGATCTTCCATGACCGGCGACGGCTGATAATCGCCGTTGCCTCCGTGATCTCCATTTCCGCCGTTGTCGCCATTGTATTGACCGAATTTTTGCTCTATAAGCGCCTTCTCCAAGACTAACGGATCAGGGCTTAGAGCAACTACAAGGGGCAGCGAAGACTGCGCGACTATAGGAAGACTTGTCGGCGAAAATTTGGTGACATAGGAGCCACAGCCGGTGCAGAATTTTGCTCTGCCCCGGATAAAGGAACCGCAGCTTTGACAGACAAGAATGTCCAATAAAGGGAAACTCCCTAGAATAGTAAGACGCCTGTACTTCGATAATAGCGTTAATTACTAATTTAGTGCAGAAAAACCGCTTGTCAAGCCTGAAATGCAGTCTGCATGGAGCTTTTAACCATTATCGGATCTATACTGGGGACAGCTAAGAATGCCGGATCGAGCTGATAATCAGCGACTGGCGTTAAATAGCCGTGGCTTTGGGGAAAGCTTTAATTGATCAATATGATGGTCGACCATGATTTGTTAAATTGCTGCCCAATTAGGAAGGCTGTAGCGAATGGCTAGTGAGGAAAAGAGTAGTTATCCGGACATTCCGGAAGGCGCGGCTAATCAGCCGGCTGAGGGATCCGCTTCCCGCAGAGCCAGATTGCGTGGCTCTTTGGGGCAGGCAAGCACAAGTGAAAATATAAAGGCTATGGCCGAACAAGATTTACAACCAACAGGCTCACAGTCAGGTGTGATACCGGCAATGGTGCCTGGACAACAAGCGACACTTCCTTCAGACTTTGATCCTTCAGGACTCATAGATGTACTTCGTAATGTGGAGAAATCTCTGGGACAAATGGCAGGCAAAGTTGAGACGATTGATCCAGCTAGTCTCGATGAGTTATTGAATGTATGTGCGACCAACGTTGCCGCAGTGCAGGGGCTGGCTCAAGAACAGCTTGAGACATTGAAAGAGTTGAAAGACACTTTAGCAAATCAAACATTCTACGAAGTAGGCATTAAGCTCAACGGTTTATCGGATACGATCCAGCAAGCAATGGAGCCGACAAAGGCTTTGGCTGATTTGATTGATGTTCTTGATCAAATGGTTGCCACCATGCAAGATCGCGAACAGCGCATGGCCGGCGAAATTACATCAGATCAATTGGTTATGAATTTGGCTGATCAATTAGCCAATGGAACAATTGATTCATGGACATTTAAATGCGCCTACATGGCGATTTTCCCGGAAGACCACCCTGCGGATTTATTGCGCAGACTTGTCGAACTTCTAGGAACACAGCGACTTACAGAAGACTTATTCAGAGCTGCTTACGAGGCAGTGCAAGCTCCTAATCCTCCTAAGCGCGCTCCTCTGGCTGCCGGCGGCAGTCGCGCCAGTGATAATGTTTTAGAAGAGCTAATTGCTGTTGAGAATGAGGAAATTGCCGCTCAGTTGGAAGCTTTGCACGCGGCAAACGAAGAATTGCAACGAGCAATGGAAGAGCGCGAGCAAGAATTTGAACAGCTCTTGCAAGCAAATCAACAAGAAAAAGATGAATTGAAAACGCGCTATGAAGAATTTGCCGAGCGTTATGAGGAAGTAGCAAAAGAAGCTGAACAGCGCGAGGGTGAATATCAATCGCTTTTGACTAATAAAGAAATGGCGCTCACGGAAAAAGAATCGGAAGCGGCAATGCTTCGTCATCAAATTGAAGAGTTGAGAGCTGAAACTGAGCTTATGGTCAAGGATATGCAAACTCAGTTGATGGAGATAAAAAAGGTAAAACAGGACAGCAAGCCTTCCGCAGAGCCGGCTCCCAAGGGGCAATCTTCCAGCTTCTTTGATACGGCACCGGCGCCACCTAAGCCGAATTCTACATTCGAGCCTGCTGTGTCGGTTTCCGAACGCGAAATTGCTACTAAACAGGCAGCGCAGCAAGCCGCTCCTACTCCGGCACCAGCTCAACCACAGGCTCAAGCACCAGCTCCGGCACCCGCTCAACCACAGGCTCAAGCTCCAGCACAACCGGCGCCGCAACCGGCTCCGGCTCCTGTACAACAGGCACCTGCCGCACCAGCTTCTGTGCCAGGCGCACCAACAACAGGACTTACATCCGGTCCAGGAAGCTATGGTTCAGGCGTGCGTGCTCAAGTTTTCGAAGTAATAGTAAGACAAGCATTGGCTGGGGCTCATTGGCGCGAAATTTGCGCGGGACCAATGCAGGTGAACAACATTAGTCCTGAAGAAGTGGAAGCGGAAGTTAAGCGCCGCCAGGCTTTGTTGAATAAATGAGTCAGGAATAGAAACTATCTAGAAAAGGAACGCCAAAGAGTGCCACCGTTAAACGGCGGCACTTTAAAAAATCTTTTGCGAGATTGGCGCGATTCTATTTGGACGGAGGAGCCGGTACACCAACAGCTGTGCCGGTTTTCTTCGCGTAAATGGCTTGAAGCTGGTCAACAGACAGTTGCAACATCGGCAAACTCGAGACAACTTCTGTTGTGAGGTAGAACATGATCGCTGCTATTGCGCTTGTGCACATGAGAACCAATACTCTGGTAAAGCGTGATTGATCTTCAATCTTCTTGGACAAAGCGCTGAGTTGCTCAGACACATTACCTTCTTGACTCATATTTCCTCTCTTATGATGGATTTCGAGTGTTTCCCTGACCTTGAGATTATAGCTCCATTTTCTGGTCTTATATCTTGTGGTAGAAAAGCTACCTGATCTATACACCTGAGACAGTCTAATAAAACTCTTTCATCGCCCTTTGTAATGGTTCTGAAATCTATTATTACCTGCTCATCCACAATTAAAGGAATGATTGGAGTTGAAGAGTTGCGCAGTAACTTGGCTAATTTGGACGCTGAAACCGGTGCATCAATGACTAATGCAAAACTGACTATATCAGTCTCGGGAAGACTGCCACCGCCTGCTTTTGAGGAGGTTTGCTTGATAGTCAATTTCAGATTTTCCAACTCAGAGTTGTTCTGAATAAAGGCTTCTACTCTTCCTTTAATGTCTTGAGCGGTTGCTTTCGTCATCGCTAAAACAGGAATTGTATCTTCATAGTTCGGTGTCAGATAATCGGCAAGTAGAGACTCAAGCATTGAAACGACCAGTTTGTCCGGACGCAGGCAGCGATAGAGAGGATTCTTTCTCAATAGCTTAATCAATTTGCGATCACCGAGCACGATGCCTGCCTGAGGACCGCCTAAAAGTTTGTCGGCCGAAATCGATACTAAGTTGACGCCTTTTTGAATTACTTCAGCGACCATTGGTTCGCGCGAGCCGATATTCTCGTAGAAGCTTGTTAGTGCTCCAGATCCAAGATCTTCAAAAAGTGGGATTTTGCTCTTGAGAGAAAGTTCAACTAACTCCTCGCGACTGGCTTCTTCACAAAAACCGGAAATTGCAAAATTGGATCGATGGCAACGCAACAGAATTCCCGTCTTATTTGAGAGAGCATGCTGATAATCTTTAACGCGAGTCTTGTTTGTCGTGCCCACTTCCTTTAGTTTGCCGCCGGCAGATTCAATTACTTCCGGCAAACGAAAACTGCCGCCAATTTCTATTAATTCGCCGCGCGAAACAATCACTTCACGTTTTTGTGCCAGTGAATTTACGGCGAGCAAAACAGCAGCAGCATTATTGTTGACGACAATTGCAGATTCACATCCGGTTAAAAGTCTGAGTAACTCTTCAATGTAACTAGCACGCTCCCCTCTTTGTCCTGCCTCCAGGTCAAATTCAAGATTGCAATAATGTTGTCCGGTCTCAAGAAGATTTTCCAGGGCTTGCTTTGGTAGAGGCGCTCGGCCGAGATTTGTATTTAATACAACGCCGGTGCCGTTAAGTACACGTTTGAGGCGCGGCTCAAGTAGGGAAAGTGCCTTCCGGCGCACTTTATCGGCGATTTCTCCAACTTCATAGATGTCGCTTTTGCCATCGCGCAGGTCCTGAAGCTCTATCCTGACCAGACGTGTGAGAATCTCGCGGCGCACATATTCGCAAGTCTCAGTGATAGCCGG
This sequence comes from Candidatus Obscuribacterales bacterium, assembly GCA_019744775.1. Taxonomy (NCBI): domain Bacteria; kingdom Bacillati; phylum Candidatus Melainabacteria; order Candidatus Obscuribacterales; species Candidatus Obscuribacterales bacterium. Next base: position 628,703 of record JAIETZ010000001.1, on the reverse strand, counting down.
ATGGCGTAGGACCTTATCGACCTGGGGTATATGTTGTTTGGGTTCAGGTTTCTTCATGGAAATACATGATAATTCATCGATTATCTCTTGTCAGAAGCTCTTAAACGTAACACAATGAAATTATGACTATATTCACTAGCAGGTTAGAGCTGGGGTAGAGGATGGGCAAAAGCTTACGCAGCACGACACTATATCAAGACCGCGACTGGCTTTACCAGAAGTATGTTAAGGAAAAGCTGAGCACGGTTGAAATTGCCCGCATCTATCGCGAGACAGAAAATCGTTGGTGCGATCCCAATACAATTTCCCGCTGGCTCAAAAAGCACAAGATATCCATGCGTTCTCTGGCTGAAGCTCAACAGCTAAGACACGGCAATAGTTGATGTCAAGATTCTTTGCTGGTCAAAATTCTTTGCTGTAGATAAGAGCAAAGATGGCCAAATGAAGAGTTCAGTGATCGGTTTTGTTTTTCAAGCTCAGTCCAGTCTTCTCCTTTTATCGCTTCTTCAATGTCGCGGCTTATGAGGACCATTTCTGTGGCATAGACTGCCGCACATGAACCCTTCAGCTTGTGCACGAAAAATCGCAATGAGTTCAAATCTTTGTGGTCCAGACTCAAAGCAATTTGGCCTAGCATGGTTGTTGTAGACTCAACGAATTCTTTCAGTAATTCACCGCCTGCCTTGTGTCCATAGGTTTCCTCAAATACTTCGAGATCTATTGGCACCGGAACCAGCTTTGCGCCTTCGGCGACTGGAGTTACCTCAGACAATTTCTTCATGAACTTCTCTGGTCCGGTTTGATCCAACCAGCGAGTGAGAACTTCTCCTAGTCTTTTTGCCGTGACCGGTTTGCTGATGTAGTCATCCATGCCGGATGATAAACACTCTTCGCGATCCTGAGACATAGCATGGGCTGTTAAGGCAACGATTGGGGTGTGTCTACCTGTTAGCGCATCGAGTTTGCGAATGGCGGCTGTTGCTTCAAAGCCGTTCATCTCAGGCATTTGGCAATCCATGAGAACAAGACCGTAATGTGTTCTAGTTACAGCCTGCAGTGCTTCTTTGCCGTTGCCTACTGCATGAGCAGCATAGCCTAGCTCTTTCAGCATCATTAGCACAACCTTTTGATTTATTGGGTTGTCTTCCACGACAAGAATTGATTTTCCTGATCCTTTTTGAATCTTCGCATTGTCGGTGCTTTCAGTTGCAATCGTGCCTTTCTTAGGTAGTCCTACCAAAACATTGGCAATGCAATCAAACAGTTGTGATTGTTTAATTGGTTTTTGCAAATAGGCGGAATATCCAGCTTCAAGTGCTCTTTGACCAAGGGATTGATCTTCTGATGCGCTCATCAAGACTAGTTTCAAACCTCCCAGCTCCTCGATTTCCTTCAGCGATTTAGACAACTGTAGAGCCAAGTCTTGTCCCATTGAGCCATCGACAATAGCTATGTGAAAAGGATCGGATTTTGGTGTGCTTATGAGCGTTGTAAGTGCGTCGCTGCCGTTCTTCACTGAATACGCGCGCATTCTCCAGGATTTGGCGTACGATTCCACTATCTCATTAGCACCACTAAGTCCTTCGATTACCAGAAGGCGTGTGTTTTCCAACCGAAATTTTTCGGTGTCCTCTTGGTTCACCGGCTGGACTATTTTTAGTGGCACAGTAAACCAGAACGTCGAACCTTTGTGTGCCTGACTGGTCAACTCCATCTGACCGCCCATCAATTCAACCAATCGTTTCGAAATAGATAGCCCTAGTCCGGTGCCTCCATATTGTCTGGCAATGGACTGATTGGCTTGGGTGAATGGTTCAAATAAGTTGTCCAGTTCATTTTCTTCGATGCCTATTCCTGTATCACTGACGCTGAAGCGTACAAGTACGTCATCATCTTGAAACCCGCTAACTGTTGCGCGTACAGTTACTTCGCCTTGCTCCGTAAACTTCACACTGTTGCTTACAAGGTTCATCAGAACTTGTCTTATGCGGGATGGATCACCTGAAACGACAGGAGGAATATCCGGCGAAATAAATGTCATCAATGAGATATTCTTTTCTCGTGATTTATTGGCGAGCATTTCGGCTGTGCCTTCGACAACCGACATAACATCGAAGTCCACTATTTCCAATCCAAGTTTGCCGGCTTCTATTTTGGAGAAATCCAGAATATCGTTTATCAACTCCAACAAAGCTTCGCCTGCGTGATTGACGATGTTGACATATTGCAATTGCTCATAGCTGAGCTTTGTGCGGGAAAGCAAATCACTCATGCCTATAACAGCATTCAAAGGCGTGCGAATTTCATGAGACATATTGGCGAGAAATTCCGACTTGAGCCGGGACGCAGCTAGCGCTTGATCTCGAGCTTGAGCAAGTTCAATAAGCATTTGCTCCTGAGCAAGGGCGTGCTTTTTCTTCAGGCTATTCATTGCTTCATTACTCCACGCAACTATGGCAAGCAAGTATGAGCAAATGAGGCAGATTGCAAATATTGCCAAGCTGAGTGAAGTTAGAAAGAAGCCTGAGGTTAAGCCGCCCGGTTCGACAAGCGCTAGCCAGACTAACAGTACAAGCATTGTTGGATAAACTCTTCTAGTAACCATGCCGGTTATCTTGCGATTGCTCAGTAGATGACCGAGACCGACATCAAAGCGAGAAAGAGTTATTGCAGTAATAGCTAATAAATAAAGAAATGCAGTACTGGTGGACATGAAACTGAAATGAACGAAATTTTGTATTGGACTGAAATCGATGACCTGGCTGGCAATTGATATAAATGGTGGCAGAAGTAGAAGCTGGCTAGTGAAGTGCCAGACTTGATCTAGGTTGTGCTTCGTCGCCCGCAGTAGCAAGAGCGAAATGCCTGACAGTACCAGCTCCAAATAATACAGGTTGAGGCTGGGTTGGTGAATTTGTCCTGCTGTCAGTTGAACGGCAACTTTGCCTGTTTGATCCGTCGTGCAGGCAAGGTTTAGGTTGCAACCAACAAGACCCATTATGCCTGCAGCAAGCAAGCATATGGAAAGTGATATGCCAAGGCAGCGCAAAAGCTTCACGCTTTTGGCTTTGGTAAGTAAGATAGTCGCCACGCTTAAGAGAATGACGGATATCGCTTCTTCGCTACCGGCGATGTTGGTAATTAGAGCTGTCGGAATGGGTAGTATCAGTCCGGAATAAGCCAACAAAACCATTGTCGCTATGACTGTAGCAGTAACGCTCAGGGATAGCGAACAGATTTTGAGGAATTGTTTTAGTTGTGAACTGTTTGGCACTGCTTCGCCTTCTCTGCAAAGGTTTCTGGAAACTGGCTCCCAAAGCGATAAGTACCCTCCTAATAACAACATACCAAATTCGTTATTAGCGTTTGTTTAGGTTGCGTTTGTATAGATTTCGTAGAGACTTTGTAGCGGTTTTTCGTAGGGGCGCATTGCATGCGCCCTTTTCTAGACCAGGCTCTTTACCATGATCAAGCACGGCATGCTGTTCCAAATCTTTGTGGACTCTTCAAGAGGCAGAAAGCCTGCGCTTAAGTAGAACTGTCGAGTGCGAGAGTAGTTTTTGTCAGGATGCGATGCGCCAAGAGTTTTGACCATCAGGTACGTGCAGCCTTTGTCTCTTGCTGACTGTGCCAATTTTTCAACAAGTTGTCTGCCTATGCCCTGTCCGTGGAACTGAGGCAGGATGCCCATTACATGGATTTCAGCTGTGGAGGCATTGTGGAAGTGAATTGTGGCAAAACCAGTTTTGTCACCGGCTTCGTTGCTGGCGAAGTAAGTTGGCATTTTACCGATATCTGAAAGGTAATTCAGAATTGATTCTTCGATGCCGAACCAATCAGGTAACTGGCGAAGAATGTTCTCGGCGAACTTTTCTTTGCCATTCTCGACGAGTTCTATCTTGTGCATTACTTGTTGGTGACTAACTCGGGTTGTTTCTCGAGAGTGGCTTTTACTGCTTGCGACTTCAGGTAAGTATCAAGATCGTTGTCCAGGGAACTCCAAGAAATGTCTTTGGCGATTGTCGCAAATACTTTATTTATAAGCGGGTTGCTGTGCCTGCAGTAATTGGTTAGGGGAACCAGCTTGTGACCAACATCAAGTTTGGCTCTATAGCCTGTTTGTCCACTCTGGAATTCTTTGGCACCGGATTTTAAAACCCACGCAAGTGCTGCGTCCCAGAGACGGAAGTAGAGGTGGTATGTATCCGGTTGGTTGTAATCAATCCCTAGGAATTTGTTGATTATGCGATCTTCAAAACGGAAAAGTAACATGAATGACACCAGTTGCTTGGTTTCGCTAGAACGCAAAAGTACAAAATGCGATGTATCCCAACTGGCAATTGATTTAAAGAATTCCGGTGTGAGTTTTTCAAACTTTGTCGTTGCGCGATTGTAAGTCTGGTAGAAGAGTCCGAGAATTTCCTCGAGCACTTCCGGATTTGGATTTTGAATAACTTCTGTATCGAGTGCAATTAACTGTTGGCTGCGCTTAAGCTTTTTCTTGAGATTGTGACGTCTAGAACCTTTGAGGTTTTTGTAGTAATCCTCCATGCGATCGCTTGAGAGATTAATGAGCGTGCCGGGGAAGCTGACCATGCGGAACATGCCTAATTCTTCAGTCAGTTGATCAAGGGTTTCTGCATCTTGTTCATTCATGTCTTTCCAGACAATCATAGGAGCTTTGAGCAAGGCAGCTTTATCTTGAACCGCAATGAAAAGCGCTTTGGCGACTTGCGATAAGTGAACACCAGGTACAAGACCTACAGTTCCTTCTTCAGCGCATGGCGAACCTATAAAGACAGTGTGCTGATAGGCAAGACTTTCTTTGAAGACGCTCAATGCTTTGAGCACGAATGAAATTCCTTGTGGCATTACTAAATCAATCGGCACCTTCATGGAAAAGATAGGTGCAATGCCTACTGCAAAATCATCTATGGAAATAACGCCATAGGAAAATTCAAACTGGTCATTTAATTTGCTGTCGTCCAGTGTTTTGTACCACCAGGAGCCTTCCAGCGGAGCAGGAAAACATTCGCGCCAGAGATTTTCGTCAATCTCATCGGCTCGGTCATACCAGTTGATAGTGATTATATTTTGCATTACCTAAGTCCTACCAATGTGGTGCCGCCAATAATAAGAACGATGCCCATCCATCTTTGTGTCGTGAGTTTTTCTTTCAAAAAGAAAAGTGACATCAAGGCTACAACTACAAGACTAAGACTGCACATCGGATGGGCGATACTGATATCAACCATGTGCAATACACAGGACCAAAGCATGACTTGCACGACATAAATGCTGATTGCCGCCATTACCCAGGGCTTGCCGTTTTCTGCTGTGGCGCCTTTTTTGAAGCAAAACTGGCAGCAGGACTCGAGTGCCACTGTGCAAAGTACCAGGAGTAAACCAATTAACTGCATTAGTTACTCCTCGACTGTGACACGGACAATTCTTTTTCCACTTCGTGAGTTAAATCGTCGAGGTTTGTTTTGTGCTTTGTAGTACTGATGAACCAGACGCCTGCAAGAATTAGAGCGACTCCTGCCCAACGCGTGAGTGTCACGTCTTCGTGCAGCAATGATGCTGATAGAAGCAGAATCGTGACGTTACTCAGTGAAGTGATTGGTTGAGCAAAACTCAAATCGACGTGCTTCAGTACATTCATCCAATTTACATATTGAACGACAAACATCAATGCTGCGCCGTAAAACAAGGGCTGCATCAGGGTGGCAAGAATAGTTTCAAATGCAGTTGCAGAGCTGGGGATATTCATCTCAGCTGCTTTCCAGCTGATTTGAACTGCAGTATCCAGCACGACAGCAAGTACCAGCCCGAACCAAACTTGTAGTGGTAATTTCGGCATCTTGTCATTTTACAAGGTGCCTAGTGATTGGTTAACCGAGATTTACTTAATTACAAAACGGACACCCAGCCGAACGACATCATCGCGGCCGTGGTGAAGTAAAGAACGACTTCGCGCCCGCCGGCCAGGTAATAGGCCGAATAGGCGACGATACAGAAGGTCGGGCGCCAAAATTTGATGGATGCCTCTTTTACGGCGTAGTAGCCGAACATGAGTCCAAACATAATGGGCAAACCTAGGAAAAATACGTCAAAAAGCATGATTTTGGGCGGGTTAAGTGTGCAATACGCAGCATAAAACCCTTGTAAGGACCGTGTCCATGGGGATTTGCCCATTTGATTAATGCTGCTTCAGCCTTGTAAGCTATCAGATATCTATTTAGGGCCGGACCAACCATATAAATATGATCAACTCGGACGAAATGATTTTTGGCAAAAATGCCGTTCTATCTTTTTTGGAGCAGGCTGAGTCTGCTCGTGATGGTGAGAAGGGTCCGCTTCAGACTTTTGCGGATGAAGGGCAAGTTCTAAGTGCTTTGAGCAGCCTAAAGGTGGCAAGCGGTGGCGAGTCCATCAAGCTGCCGGACTTGAGGGAGCTCAAGCGTTTATCGGGGATCAAAATCAATAAGATCCTCATTCAAAATGGTATGGCTCATGACGGTCGCATTGATAGCATCAAGGATCTGGCAAAATCACAAAGGGTCCCGGTTCAATTTTGCGAGAAACGCAAACTGGATCAATTAGTCGGGCCGGACAAGAGACATCAAGGCGTATTGGCACTAATTAGTGCCGCCGAGATGTGGCCGCTTGAAGCGTTTCTCGTGAAGCTAGAACTTGATCGGCAAGAGGCAGAACTCGCCGGCAAGAATCTTGATGGTTACATGGTTGCCGTCGCAGATGGCATCGAAGACCCACATAACTTGGGCGCAATTATTCGTACAGCAGAAGCTGCCGGAGTGAAAGCACTTCTGGTTCCCCAGAGACGCGCTACCGGATTGACTTCTACTGTGGCCAAAATAAGTGCGGGAGCTATTGCCTCATTGCCTGTCGTCCGAGTCTCGAATTTAGTTTTCGCCATGGAGACTTTGAAGAAGTTCGGTTTCTGGGTTGTCGGCTTGGATGTTTATGCCGAAGAGATGTATTGCGAATCGGATTTAAAACGTCCTTTGGCGGTAGTCATTGGATCGGAAGGACAGGGAATGTCACGTTTGATGAAGGAGCATTGTGACTTTTTGGTAAGATTACCAATGCTTGGCAAGGTCGAATCTTTGAATGCGTCCGTTGCAGCGGGCATACTTTTCTATGAAGTCGTCCGGCAAAACATGCCAAGTGGTGTTTCCGGTAAACGTTTCAAGAAGCCGCAAATTTGACACTAGGTTTCTTGTTGCCGTAAAATTCACGTTCGCCAAAATGCGCCGGTGTAGCTCAATGGCAGAGCAACGGTTTTGTAAACCGTAGGTTGCGGGTTCGATTCCCATCACCGGCTTATGGGCGGCTGTCCGAGTGGCTAAAGGAGACGGGCTGTAAACTCGTTGGCGTAAGCCTACGCTGGTTCGAACCCAGCGCCGCCCAAATTTTTTTTCTGTGGTAGTGGTGGATACAATTGAGACAAGGCGCGAGGCAAAGTTGAAAGACAATGCTTAGCAAGGTTGCTCCCGCAACCCCTGCCCAAGTAGCACAGAGGTAGTGCACCCCCTTGGTAAGGGGGAGGTCACGAGTTCAATTCTCGTCTTGGGCTCCATATTTCTTGTCTCATTGTTAATATTTCAGGTTCAAATAGAGCCTACATATATATCAAGGTAGTAACCTATTCAATTACGTGTTTCAAAAAACATATGACTAAGGAGAACTAATTCGATGGCCCGCCAGAAGTACGAAAGAAACAAGCCCAACGTAAACGTTGGAACTATTGGTCACGTTGACCACGGTAAGACAAGTTTGACCGCCGCCATTACCTTAGTTTTGTCAAAGCAGGGTAAAGCTAAGTTCAAAAAGTACGACGAAATCGATGCCGCTCCAGAAGAGAAGGCTCGTGGTATCACGATTAACACAGCTCACGTTGAGTACGAAACAGAAGCTCGTCACTACAGTCACGTTGACTGCCCTGGACACGCCGACTACATCAAAAACATGATCACCGGTGCTGCTCAGATGGACGGAGCAATCCTCGTTATCTCAGCTTCCGATGGTCCAATGCCTCAGACCCGTGAGCACATCCTGCTCGCTCGCCAGGTAGGTGTTCCTTACATCGTTGTGTTCCTCAACAAGTGCGACATGGTTGACGATCCGGAATTGCTCGACCTCGTTGAAATGGAAGCTCGTGAATTGCTCAGTAAGTACGAATTCCCAGGCGACACAATTCCATTCATCCGTGGTTCAGCCTTGAAAGCTCTCGAAGGCGATGCAGCTATGGAAGCCAAAATCACTGAGTTGATGAAGGCTGTTGATGAATACATCCCAACTCCAGAGCGTGAAATCGACAAACCGTTCTTGCTCGCTGTTGAAGACGTGTTCTCCATCACCGGTCGTGGCACCGTTGCTACAGGCAGAATCGAGCGTGGTCAAATCAAAGTCGGCGACGAAGTTGAAATCATCGGTTTGGCTGACACATTGAAGACGACAGTCACAGGCGTTGAAATGTATCAGAAGACTTTGGATTCCGGTATTGCCGGTGACAACGTCGGTATCTTGGTTCGTGGTATCGACAAGAGCCAGATCATGCGCGGTCAAGTTATCGCCAAGCCTGGTTCCATCAAGCCGCACACCAAGTTCAAAGCTCGCGTGTACGTATTGAGCAAAGAAGAAGGTGGACGTCACACCCCATTCTTCCCAGGTTACAGACCACAGTTCTACATCCGTACGACAGACGTAACTGGTTCCATCAAATTGCCGGAAGGCGTTGAGATGGTTATGCCAGGCGACAACGTCGACATGGAAGTTGAACTCATCCAACCGGTAGCTGTTGAAGAGCAAATGCGCTTCGCTATCCGTGAGGGTGGTCGTACCGTCGGCTCAGGTGTTGTTGCTAGCATCATCGCCTAGTCCAACGACTGAACAAGTAACGAAAAGCGGGTGGCTTCGGTCACCCGCTTTTCTTTGAATATATTGATCAAAATCAGATGAGCCCCCGATCACAAATTGGCGTATGTGAACGATTGCAACAAGGATTCGCGGAAATTCGCCTCAATTCTTATGCTGAAATAAATTTCTACAACTATTCCATATATATAGCGCTAGAATATTTGGTTCGCATGTCCTGTGTCTATGACTGCGTGACCGATTCATTTATAAGAGCCGGTTAATGTGGTTGCACTAGACAGCAATGCGATGACTCTTTTGTGAGTACTCTTTTTTACGGAGAGAAAGTAAATGGCGAAAGCCAAAACACAGAAAACAGATGCCGGTGCCTCACATGCTCGTGGGCCGAGAATCCGCATACGTCTTCGGTCATACGACCATAAACTACTAGATAAGTCCGCCGAGCAAATTGTGGATTGTGCACGCCGTACAGGCGCCAGCGTAACTGGCCCGGTACCGCTCCCAACCCGCAAGCGTGTGTACTGTGTATTGCGTTCACCACACGTGGACAAAAAATCAAGAGAGCATTTTGAGACACGTATCCACAAGCGTTTGATCGATATCAACGATCCGACACCAACGACAGCTGACGCCCTCATGCGTCTCGATCTGCCGGCCGGTGTAGACATCGAAGTGAAGCTCTAAGACTCCTCAAGGAACTAATTAGAAATGTCGGCTAAAAATATAATCGGCCTTTTAGGCAAGAAAATCGGTATGACCCAGATCTTCGATCAAGAAGGACTGGTAATTCCGGTAACTGCTATTGCCCTTGGCGAAAACATCGTTACTGAAAAGATGACGAAGGAAACCCATGGCTACACTGCTGTGCAAGTTGGCGGCTTCCCTGTAAAGGACAAGCACGTCACTAAGCCAGTCAAAGGCATGTTTGCTAAAAAGCAAATCCAAGCCTTGAAGCCATTAAAGGAATTCCGCCTGGATGATACATCCGCCTACAATGTCGGCGAAGCTTTGAAGCCGGAAGAAATCCTCAAAGAAGGAATGCTCATCGATGTGCGCGGACGCTCCATCGGTAAGGGCTTCCAGGGCACCATTAAGCGTTATAACCATGGTCGTGGACCAATGGCTCACGGTTCCAAGTTCCACCGCTCGATGGGTTCCATTGGCGCCGGTACAACACCGGGACGTGTCTATAAAGGCGTTCACATGCCTGGGGACATGGGCAATGAAAATGTATGCGCACGTAAGCTGACAGTTGTACGTGTCGATGCCGAGAAAAAGCTGCTTTTGGTTCGGGGTGGTATCCCTGGCTCCGAAGGTGGCTTAGTTGTTATTTCGCCTTCCAAAACAACTTGGAATGCAACTAGCACACCGGCTAAGAAGTAGGGCAGAAGGAGAAGCGAAGCAAGCGTTGCGATGAGCAATGCGCAGCGAAGCGAAGACGGATAAGCCGGAAGGCAAGCGAAGGTGAAGCGAAGCGGAACCGGAGCGGAAAAGGTAAAAATATGACATCTGCAGTTCTATTAGATACAAAAGGTAAGCAAGTTGGCGAGGTTAGCCTCGAAGCAACTGTATTTGGTGTTGAGCCAAACGTTGATTTGATGCACACAGCCTTGAACCGCCAATTGGCTAACGCTCGCTCGGGCTCAGCCAACACCAAGACACGCAGCGAAGTGTCCGGTGGTGGACGTAAGCCATGGCGTCAAAAGGGAACTGGTCGCGCTCGCGCCGGTTCTATCCGTTCGCCATTGTGGGCAGGTGGCGGTGTCACCTTCGGACCAAAGCCACGCGATTACAGCATGTCTTTGCCTAAGAAGATGCGCGCCTTGGCTGTTCGTTCAGCCTTGTCCGCCAAGCGCGAAGATATGGTTGTTCTAAAGGACTTCTCCATCAAAGAGCCGAAGACTAAAGAAGTCGCAGCTATCTTTGATGATTTGAAGATTTCCGGACAAAAGATTTTGATTGTTCTCGATTTTGCATGCGATGGTTGCGTAACGATCAAGCGCGCCGCCAGCAATATCAAAGGCGTCAAGGTTGTCTCTTCCGACAATCTTTCCGTCAAGGACATCATTGAAGCCGGCAAGATTGTTACAACAGAGCGTACCGTCAAAGCAATTGGCGAGCGTCTGAAGAGCAATTCCGTAGAAGCTGAAGGCAAAGGCGCGACCAAAGCCAAGAAAGCTAAAAAAGAGGGTTAAACAATAATGGAAAGACGTGCAGCGCAGATAATTAAGCGCCCAATTATCAACGAAAAAACAACCATGCTTTCCGGCATGAACAAATACGTTTTTGAAGTATCGAAAGATGCTAACAAGATAGAAATTGCTCGTGCAGTTGAAGAGCTCATCAAAGAGCTTTACCCGAAAAACAAGTCAACGGTAGTATCGGTCAACACCGCTCCTATTCGTGACAGATTGCGTCGTTCGCGTCGCACAACCCCAACTCCACGTGATGGCAAAAAGGCAATTGTCACCATCGAGGGAGATGCACTCGAGCTGTTCAGCGCATAAGCGCCAGCAAGAGTACATAAAGTACTTCCAGTTATCGCAAAAGCGGAAAAGGAAATTAGAAAATGCCTCCTCGTAAAGTAAATCCAACATCAGCCGGCAGACGGAATATGTCATTAAATGACTTCTCCGATCTGACGACTTCACGTCCGGAAAAATCGTTGATCGTGCCTTTGAAAAAGCACTCCGGTCACAACAACCAAGGACGATTGACAGTTCGCCACAAAGGCGGCGGTCACAAACAGAATTACCGTATTATCGACTTCAAGCGTGACAAAGAGCACATCGAAGCGACAGTAAAAACAATCGAATACGATCCAAACCGCAATTGCCGTATTTGTTTGTTGTTCTACAAAGATGGTGAAAAGCGCTACATCCTGGCTCCAATTGGCGTCAAGGTTGGCGATAAATTGATGAGCGGTCCGGCTGCTGAAGTACGAGATGGCAATGCTCTTCCTTTGCGCTTGATACCTTTGGGTACCATGGTTCACAACGTGGAAATGACCAAAGGCAAGGGCGGACAAATGGGCAGATCCGCCGGAGCTCAAATACAAGTATTGGCCAAAGAAGGCAAGATGGCTACGTTGCGTTTACCGTCAGGTGAAATGCGCATGGTTCATGTTGACTGTATGGCTACAATCGGTCAGTTGGGCAATACGGATGCTAAAAACATCCGCATTGGTAAAGCCGGCCGTAAGCGTTGGATGGGTATTAAGCCAGCTAACCGCGGTGTCGTGATGAACGCAGTTGATCACCCACACGGTGGTGGTGAAGGTAAATCGCCAATCGGCGGTAAGCCACAAACACCTTGGGGCAAACCAGCTATGGGTTACAAGACCCGTCGCGGTAAGCACAAGACATCTAGCAAGTACATCGTCCAGCGTCGTAAGAAATAAAGGAGTTGCATAATGGCACGTTCGCTTAAGAAGGGACCATATGTACACCCTTCACTGCAAAAGAAAATCGAAGAAATGAACCGCAAAGGCGAGAAAAAAGTCGTCAAAGTGTGGGCACGCGCATCGATGATTATTCCTGAGATGATCGGTCACACCATTGCTGTTTATAACGGTAAGAAGCATGTGCCGGTTTACGTAACCGAGCAAATGATTGGACATAGACTTGGAGAGTTTGCCCCGACACGTCAATTCAAAGGACACTCGGGTGCAGCCGACAAAACAGTAAAGAGGGCTGGCTAATCATGTTGAGTAGAGCACAAGCTAAGTGGGTGAGAATGTCACCGAGAAAGGTGCGTCGTGTGGTCAATGAGATCCGCGGCAAATCTGTTGGTGAAGCTGACACCATTTTGAGATTTATGCCGTACACGGCTGCTCGTGAAGTGCATAAGGTATTGCGTTCCGCAATGTTCAACCTTATCAATTCGCCAAAGCGTCCCGTGTCCGAAGCTGAAGTAATGGATATGAAGGTTGTCGAAGCACATGCTGATGGGGGACCAACCCTTAAGCGCAGCCAACCGCACGCTAGAGGAAGAGCATTCCCCATTATGAAGCGTACAAGTCACATCACCGTCACTCTGTCTGACGTATAAAGGAGCATTTCGTGGGTCAGAAAGTAAATCCGAATGGTTTTCGGCTTGGCGTCCACAAAGGATGGCAGTCCAACTGGTTGTTCTCTACTAAAGAGATGGCCAAAGGTTTGCCGGGCCAATTGGTGGAAGAAGATTTCCGCATCCGAACATTTGTCAAGAAAGAGTTGTCCAACGCCGGTGTTTCCAGAGTTGAGATAAGCCGCAAGGCAGATCACATTCAACTGGACATCTACACTGCACGCCCGGGCGTCGTAGTTGGTAAAGGTGGACAGGGCCTCGATACCTTGAGTCAGAAGATTAAGGGTATGCTGCAGCGCACCGGACTCGATGTGAAGATCAACGTCCTTGAAGTTAACCGCGTTGATTTGGAATCACAACTTGTTGCTGAATCAATTGCCCAGCAGTTGGAAAAGCGTGTTGCTTTCAGACGCGCAATGAAGCAAGCAATGCAACGTTGTATGCGTGCTGGTGCACATGGCGTCAAAGTCATGGTTGCCGGTCGCTTGGGCGGAGCTGAAATTGCTCGTACCGAATGGTCCAAGGATGGACGTATTCCATTGCAGACATTAAGAGCTGATATCGACTACGGCTTTGCTGAAGCCAATACAACGATGGGCAAGATAGGCTGCAAGGTTTGGGTATTCAGAGGTGAATTAGACAGAGGTCAAATGTCACCGCCAAACATCAAGGCTCAAACCGAAAGACCGCAAGATGCACAAAATCGTTCTGATCGTGAACGCGGCGAGCGCGGCGACAGAGGCAAAGGCGGACGTAGAGGCAAGAGATCCGGTCCTACAACCACCACAGCTCTCCCCACTGAAGAACAACAGTAATTACGTAAAAGGATAAAACGGGTACAGACACATGCTGATGCCGAAGAGAACAAAATATCGCAAACAAATGCGTGGTCGTATGACCGGCTGCGAAACACGTGGTGTTGAAGTGCAGTTTGGTGAATATGGTCTGCAGGCTCTTGAGCCATGTTGGATCAACTCCCGCCAAATTGAAGCAGCAAGAAAAGCCATGACTCGTTCGGTACGCCGTGGCGGTCAGCTCTGGATTCGTGTTTTCCCAGACAAGCCTTGCACCAAGAAGCCGGCAGAAACCCGTATGGGATCCGGCAAAGGCAACCCTGAATTCTGGGTTGCTGTGGTAAAGCCAGGTCGTGTCATGTTTGAAATGGCAGGTATTGACGCCAAAACAGCTCATGAAGCTTTGCGTTTGGCAGCTCAAAAATTGCCCGTTAAGTGTCGCATTGTTGACAGACATGCAGGAGGCGCTCGATGAGAGTACGTGAAATTAGAGAACTAAGCGCAGATGAAGTATCTGCCCGCATCGACGAAGCCCGCAAGGAAATAGTTGAATTGCGCTTCCAGCACGCTCTGCGCAAGCTGGAAAACACAGCCAAGATTTCGCAAGTCCGTAAGCGCTTGGCCAGGCTGATAACCATCGGCCACGAAAAGCAACTGGCAGCCAAGGCAAAGTGAGGATATAAAAATGCCACGTAAAGAATTGGTCGGAGAAGTTATATCCAACAAGATGGACCGCACAGTCACAGTCGCTGTGCAGAACCATACTTCTCACCCAAAATACGAGAAAGTCATCGCACAGACAAACAAGTTCAAAGCGCATGATGAGAACAACTCTTGCCAGATTGGCGATGTCGTTCGCATCCGTGAGTGCAGACCTTTGTCCAAGACCAAGCGTTGGCTGGTGATTGATACCGTCGGTCATGCTGAATCGGCCGTCGAGCAGGAGGAGAAATGATCCAAGCCCAAACACGTTTGACCTGCGCCGATAACACGGGCGCACGTGAGCTCATGTGCATTCGTGTCATGGGTGGCTCCAACAAGCGTTATGCCACTGTTGGCGATGTAATCATTGGCGTCGTTAAAGATGCCCTGCCAAACATGCCGGTCAAAAAATCTGAAGTAGTTCGTTGCGTTGTTGTCCGCGTGCGCAATCACGTAAGACGCGCTGATGGCACAACCATCCGCTTCGATGACAATGCTGCGGTGATTATCCAAAAAGACAACAACCCGAAAGGTACCCGTGTTTTTGGACCAATCGCTCGTGAGTTGCGCGACAAGAACTTCACCAAGATTCTTTCATTGGCTCCGGAGGTCATGTAATCATGCAACCCACCAAACATAGAAAAAATGTTCGTTACGCCAATGCTCCAATTTCCAAGCAAGTGAAATTCGGCGGCAAGACCGTTGTATCCAACGCTCTTGTTAAGCAAGGCGCTACGAATCTAACTCCAAAAGTACATGTCAAAAAAGGCGACATGGTCATGCTGATGACCGGTTCTGAAAAGATCGGCCGCGGCAAGACCGGCAAAGTAGCCAACGTATTCCCGAAAACAGGCAAAATCATTGTTGAAGGTATAAATGTGGTTACCCGCGCCACCAGACAAAAGAGTGTTACTGGTCAAAGTGGACTTATCAAAAAAGAAGCTCCAATTTTTGCCAGTCGCGTGATGCTTTATTGCACAGCCTGCAAAAAGCCAACACGTATCAAGCACAAGGTTGCAGATAACGGCAAAAAGACCCGCATCTGTAAGCACTGCAGCGAGGCTTTCGACGCATGAAACTCCAAGAACGCTATAACAAAGAAGTAGTTGCGCATCTGAAGAAGCAGTTCAATTACAAGAACGATCTTCAAGTGCCGAGACTTGAAAAAGTCGTCATCAACATGGGTATTGGTGAAGCCACCGGCACCCAAAAAGCTATTGATGCCGGCATCAAAGATTTGACTGCCATTGTCGGTCAAAAACCGGTTGTTAACCGTGCTCGTAAGTCCATCGCGACTTTCAAAGTTCGCCAGGGCATGCCGGTTGGTATTTCGGTAACCCTGCGTGGTGCTCGCATGTATGACTTCTTGTCGAAGCTCATCAACATTGCTCTTCCCCGTATTCGCGACTTCCGTGGCGTATCCGGTAAGGCATTTGATGGACGCGGCAATTATTCATTAGGCGTCAAAGAGCAATTGATTTTTCCGGAAATCAACTACGAAAATGTTGACCAAGTGCGTGGCATGGATATAGCCATCGTCACCACGGCTAAGACGGACCAGGAAGGACAAGCTTTGCTTGCCGCTCTGGGAATGCCGTTCCGTAAGCAAGGACAGCAATAGGTTTATACACGCGCACTACAAGTGGTGAGAAAGAGGAACTCAAAAAGTGGCCAAGACATCGTTAGTCGATAAAGAAATGAAGCGCAGGGTATTAGCTGCCAAAGGCAAGTACCCAGCTGTTCGGTTGCATAACCGCTGCCGAATTTGCGGTCGCCCACGTGGTTATTATCGTGACTTCGGGCTCTGCCGTTTGTGCCTTCGTAAGATGGCTCATGACGGCTTGATTCCTGGTCTCACCAAATCAAGCTGGTAGGAGGGGATATAAGTACATGCCAGTTACAGATCCTATTTCAGATATGTTGACCTGCATAAGGAATGCCGTGCGCGTTGCCGCGCCGACAGTAGAGATGCCTGCTTCCAAGCAGAAATTGGCAATTGCCGAACTTCTGCGCAATGAAGGCTTCATCTCGTCCTTTGAAACCAAGGCATTGGGAACGCCAGCTCAAAAAATGCGAATCGTACTTAAGTACGGTCCTAAGGGTGAAAAGGTCATCCAAGGGATAAAGCGCATCAGCCGTCCAGGCTTGAAGGTGTACCGTGCTTCTAAGAAAGTACCGCGTGTCTATGGTGGCCTGGGAATGGCTATCGTTAGCACAAGCCGTGGTCTGATGACAGATCGCCAAGCTCGTACTAACAACACCGGTGGTGAAGTTGTAGCTTACGTCTGGTAACAAAGCAACCAGATAACGAAGAGGAAAAAGCCATGTCCCGTATTGGCAAATTAGCAATTCCAGTCCCTAATGGTGTCACTATCACCATTAACGGTCAGGATGTCGCGGTCAAAGGTCCGAAAGGAAATTTGAGCAGGACAATCCGCCCGGAAATTGCCATCAAGCAAGAAGACGGCAGTGTAGTCGTCGCCAGGAAAGCTGATGACAGATCATCACGTGCTCTCCACGGTCTATCCAGAACTCTTATCGCCAACATGGTGAAGGGAGTGACGGAAGGCTTCGAGCAGCGCCTGGAAATTATCGGTGTAGGTTATCGTGCCGCTATGGAAGGCAAAAAGCTGGTTATGCAGCTTGGCTATTCTCACCCCGTGGAAGTTGATCCACCGGCCGGTCTGGAGATAACCGTTACAGCCAACACCAAGTTGGCTGTAAAAGGTGCCGATAAGCAAGCTGTTGGTGATCTCGCTTCGTTTATCCGTGCCTGGCGTTTACCGGAAGTATATAAAGGTAAAGGCATTCGCTACGAAGGCGAAGTAATCCGTCGCAAGGCTGGTAAAGCCGCTGCTAAGAAGAAGTAGGGGGCTCGCGTTAAATGATAACCAAGAAGAATAGAAAAGAAACGCGCCACAAAAGGCACATGAGAATTCGCAGAGGATTAGAGGGCACCACTGAGCGTCCGCGCCTTTGTGTATATCGTTCCAACAAGCATATCTATGCTCAAATCATCGATGATGCCCAAAAGGTAACCATCGCTTGTGCATCGACACTTGATCCTGAACTCAAGGGCAAAGTGAAGAAGAGCTGGGACAAAGATGGCGCTTCAGCAGTTGGCGAACTGGTTGCAGCCAGAGCCAAAGGCAAAGGTGTTGACACAGTAGTTTTTGATCGTGGCGGATATATCTTCCACGGACGTGTAGCGGCAGTAGCCGAAGCTGCGCGCAAAGCAGGACTCAACTTCTAAAAAGACGGGTAGCTGAGCAAGAGCTGCGATGAGCAGGTCGCCGCGAAGCGAAAATGGTAAGCCGGAAGGCAAGCGAAGGTGTAGCAAAGCGAAACCGGAGCATACAAAAAAGGAAATTGTCGATAATGGCAAAGGAAGATAGATTACAAACTCCCGAAGAAGGCGGACAAGGCGAAGGCGGTCAACGCAAGCGTCGTGGCGGTCGTGATAGTCGTCGTGGTGAAGAGCGCACACGCGAACAATCCGAATGGGAAGAGAAAATCCTCCAAGTGCGCCGCGTAACCAAAGTGGTTAAGGGTGGCAAAAAGCTCTCTTTCCGCGCTGTCGTTGCAGTCGGCAATAAGAAGGGTCAAGTCGGCGTTGGCGTCGGCAAGGCTGCTGAAGTTGTAGGTGCCATACAAAAGGGTGTTGTCGATGCTAAAAAGAGCCTCGTCAGCGTTCGTATGGTTGGAGCAACAATTCCTCACCCAATCACCGGACAGCAAGGTGCCAGCCGTATTCTGATGAAGCCGGCCTCCCAAGGTACTGGTATCATCGCCGGCGGTGCAGCTCGTTCAATATTGGAACTGGCCGGCGTTGGCGACGTATTGGCCAAGTCCTTGGGTTCGCGCGCTCCATTGAACGTGGCTCGTGCCACCATCAATGGTTTGTCGCAACTGCGTACATTTGAAGAAGTAGCAAGATTGCGCGGCATCAGCTTGCGTCAAATGCTTGCCGGCAAACAAGCTACAGCTTAGGAGCTTTGAAATTCCATGTTGAAGATCACATTGAACAAAGGACTAGTTGGTAAAACCAAAGAGCAGCGTCGTGTAGTAACGGCTCTGGGCTTGGGTAAATTCGGCTCGTCGGTCGTTCATCACGATTCACCAACCATCCGTGGCATGGTGAACAAAATCAGCCATCTTTTAAAAGTTGAAGCGGCTGATGCTAAAAAAGAAACCAAGGCTAAGCCTCCTAAAAAGGAATCTCAGCCAAGGAAGTAGCTTGCTTCAGCAGAGCAAAGGATTGCGACAGAGCAATCCGCAGCGATGCGTGGAGCGGCGAAGCTAGCGAAGGTGTAGCGAAGCGAAACCGGAGCATAAAACTAGAATCTGCCGAGTTAGGCGGTTTATTGAACCGCATGGCGCAAGGCAAAGGAGATAGATAAACATGCAACTTACAGATATCAGACCAAACGAAGGTGCTCGTCGCAAGACCAAGCGTGTAGGTCGTGGTCGTTCTTCCGGTCACGGTAAGACATCCACCCGCGGACATAACGGACAAGGTCAAAGATCCGGTGAAGGTAAGCGCTTCGGATTTGAAGGTGGTCAAACACCAATGTTCCGTAGACTGCCGAAAATCCACAACTTTGATCAGATTCCTGGTCGTGACTGGGTAGAAGTAAATGTCGGCGCATTGAATGTCTTGAACGGCAACTTTGAAGTTACTCCTGATAGCTTGTTCGACAAAGGTCTGCTCAGAAAGCCAACCGACAGCCTGCGCATTCTCGGCAACGGCGAATTGAAGGTAAAGCTTGTTGTTAAGGCTCACCACATCTCAGCCGGAGCCAAAGCAAAAATTGAAGCAGCCGGCGGCTCGGTTGAAATCATCGGACCCATGCCTTCCAGAAAGAGCTAATCGGTGATTATAGGAACTACACTGAACCCCACCCATTTCGTTTTCGGAAGTGGTACGGGGTTCACTTTTTAAGAGGCAAATATGTCACAAGGCGTTGCTCGTCGCGGTGGAAAAATCGGATCTCCGGAAGACATGATGAAGATGCTTTCGGCAGCCGGACTGAAAGAGAGAATCTTCTTTACTCTCGGAATCATTGCGCTCTATCGCATAGGCGTACATATTCCAATTCCAGGTGTTGATCCTTCAGCATTCATGCGCCACCCGGAGCTTGCCCAAAGTTTGCTCGGCATGATTGATCTTTTCACAGGCGGCGCTTTGAATAAGTTGTCCATATTCTCCATGGGTATTGGACCTTACATTACTGCTTCAATTATTATGCAGTTGATGTCTGTAGTAATCCCAAAGCTTGAAGAGATGCAGAAGCATTCCGGTGAGCAGGGCAGAAAACAACTACAGCAATTTACTCGCTATGCAACGGTTATTCTTGCCGGCTTTCAGTCATTCATGCTGGCAAAGTTGTTGACTAATATTCACAACCCAAGTGTCGTTATCACTCCGGGTATTGGTTTCTTGATCAATACAACAGTAATTCTTACAGCATCTGCTGTATTCATTATGTGGTTGGGTGAACTAATCACGGAACGCGGCGTTGGCAATGGTGCATCCATGCTTATCTTCTTGGGTATTGCTTCGCGATTACCCGTGATGATCAAAAATACTTATGAAGCTGTGCAGACAGGACAATCGCCGGTTTGGGGTGTGGTAATTCTTGTTTTGACTTTCTTGCTCTTAATTGCACTCATCGTATGTCTGCAACAAGGCGTTAGGAAAATAATGGTTTTAGGGGCGAGGCGAAACGTGGGACGGCAAGTATTTGCTGCTCCTGACGATTACTTGTATTTGCCTGTTAACCCATCAGGCGTTATGGCAATCATTTTCGCTTCGTCGCTTTTGATGTTCCCTACAACAGTCATGTCTTTCTTTGGTCAAAGAAATGCCAATCCTGGACAGGCAATTGTTGATATGTTGAAGTCGGCACCCTTTGTGGGAACCTACTTCGATACGCTTTCCAAACATCCCATCGCACTAAATGTTTGGGAGTTTATCGGGCAAGAGACAACATTCATGTTCTCGTACGCCCACTGGGAACACTCGCTTATCTACTTCTTGCTCATCCTTTTCTTTGCTTTCTTCTACGCCTCAATTGTCTTGCCTGTGCGTGACATGGCTGAAAACTTGAGACGTTCAGGACGAGCAATTCAGGGTATTCGTCCAGGAAGACCGACAGCGGAGTTTTTGGAGAAGCTGTTGAACCGACTCATTTTTATCGGTGCTTCAGCTATTGCCATTATTGCCATTGTACCGATTCACGTAGAGCAAGTTACGTATGTACAGACTCTGCAGGGCTTGGGCTCGACATCGCTCATCATCTTGGTCGGTGTGGCAATTGATACGCAAAGACAAATCTTGACCCATGCACTGTCGGCTCGCTATCAAGCGCGCGGACTATTCCGTAACCCAACAGATAAGAAGGAAATTTGATGATGCAAATTTTGTTTCTTGGAGCCCCTGGCGCCGGTAAAGGTACACAGTGTGCTCGTCTGGCTAAACATCTCAATCTCATTCACCTGTCCTCAGGCGATCTTTTGAGACAAGCTGTAAAAGCCGGCACCCCAACTGGATTAGCTGCTAAGTCTTATATGGACAAAGGACAGCTGGTGCCAGATGAAGTTCTTATCGCTATGTTCCGTGACAAGCTAACTCAGCAGGAATGCGATCGTGGATTTATTCTTGATGGGTTCCCGCGTACTGTTGTCCAGGCAGAAGCACTGGATAAGTTGCTGGAAGAACTTAATAAGAATTTGACTGTTGTTGTGAATGTTCAAGTAAATCCGAACTTGCTTCTTGAGCGCATCACTGGACGTCGCACTTGTTCCAACAAGGAGTGTGGTGCGACTTATCACGTGAAGTTTGTGCCGCCGAAAAAAGAAAACGTCTGTGACCTGTGCTCATCAGAGTTGATTCAGCGATCGGATGACAAAGAAGATGTTGTTGCCCAAAGACTTTCCGTCTATGAAAAGCAAACAGCACCATTGATCAACTATTACGATAAGAATCTCTCTCTGCGCACTATCGATGGAGATGGTGAAGTAGAAGAGATTTTCGCTGACATTTTGAAGACAATCAAGGTTTTGGCATGATTCTCAAAGACGCTGAAGATTTGGAACTTATCCGCAAGGCAGGCAAAATAGCCGGTCTTGTATTGGAAGCCACTGCTAAAAAGGCAGTGCCGGGTGTGAGCACCTGGGAATTGGACGAGTTTGCCGAAGCGATGGTCAGAGAGCACGGAGCACTGCCCACATTCAAGGGTTATAGAGGCTTTCCGAACACGGTTTGTGCTTCCATTAATGAGGAAGTGGTTCATGGAATTCCCAACAAGCAGAAGATCTTGAAGGATGGCGACGTTATTTCTTTGGATCTTGGAGCCACCATTCGCCGAGTCGTTAATGGCAAGAATCAGGACTTCATTGGGGATACTGCGCTAACCGTTGCCGTCGGCGAGGTTAGCCCAAGGGTCAAGAAGCTACTCGATGATACCCGTGATTCTTTATATAGGGGAATGGCAAAGGCTATTGCCGGAGCCACCCTTGATGAGGTTGGCGGAGCCATTGAAGATGTGGCCAAAGCTAACGGATATGGAATTGTGAGGGAATATGGTGGACATGGGATAGGTTTTAACTACCATGAAGACCCATTTATCCTCAACTATCGCTCAGGCAACCGCTTCAAGCTGAAACCTGGTATGGTAATAGCGATTGAACCAATGTTTAATCAAGGCGGCGATCATGTGCGCCTGAAGCAAGATGGATGGACAGTTGTAACCAAGGATTACAAACCTTCGGCACATTTTGAACATTCACTTCTTATAACCGAAGGGGCTCCGGAAGTCCTGACCAAGAGACCGTCAGAGGTAATTGAATGACTAAGCAGGGTGTCATCGAATTTGAAGGGATTATAAAAGAATCCTTACCCAATGCCATGTTTAGAGTAGAACTAGACAATGGACATAAGGTCTTGGCCCACATTTCCGGCAAGATTCGCAAAAATTTCATTAAGATTCTTCCAGGGGATAGAGTGCGTGTAGAGCTCACCCCGTATGATTTAACGCGTGGACGAATCACCTATAGAGTCAAAGAATAGTGTATAATTCGCTATTCGTCCGGTACTGCTATTAGATATACGAAATGTCTTTAAGCAGTCAGTGACACAGGTGAGTAAACCCACCTGTCTAAGTGCCTTTCGGGGCGCCCAACAGAAACTGAACAGAAGAAACAAAGAGCGCGAACAATGAAAGTTAGAGCATCAGTTAAGAAAATTTGTGAAAAGTGCAAGGTTATACGCCGCAAGGGACGTGTAGCTATTATTTGCGAAAATCCCAAGCATAAGCAAAGACAAGGTTAGGAGAATCTCAGAATGGCTCGAATTGCGGGCGTTGATCTGCCACGTAACAAAAGAACGGTAATTGCTTTGACCTACCTTTATGGAATAGGCAAAACAGCTGCAGTGGCGATTTGCGAAAAACTATCAATCCCAGACACCAGACGTGTGCAGGACTTGACTGAAGATGAAGTCAACCGCATCCGCGAAGAGCTGGACAAAAACTATCAAGTCGAAGGCGACCTGCGTCGTGTTGAAGGTTTGAATGTGAAGCGTTTGATTGAAATCAATTGCTATCGCGGTCAACGTCATCGCAGAGGTTTGCCGACGCGCGGTCAGCGTACAAAGACAAATGCCAGAACACGTCGTGGTCGCAAGCGCGGCACCGTAGCCGGCAAGAAAGCAGCACCATCTAAAGGTTAAGGAAATAAGTCATGGCTAAGACAGCTAAATCCCGAGGCAAAAAAAAGGAACGTCGCTACGTATTGCAAGGCGTAGTGCATATTCAATCGACTTTCAACAACACGATCGTTTCCTCAACCGATCCACAAGGTCAAGTTATTGCTTGGTCGTCTGCCGGTACAGTTGGTTTCAAGGGCGCTAAGAAGGGCACGCCATTTGCTGCCCAGCAAGCTGCTGAAGCAGTTGCTCGTCGCTCGATGGACCAGGGCATGCGCCAAGTCGAAGTGTACGTAAAAGGACCAGGTGCTGGTCGTGAAACCGCTATCCGTGCATTGCAGGCTGCTGGCTTGGATATAACCCTCATCAAAGATGTTACCCCAATCCCACATAACGGATGTCGCCCACCTAAGCGTCGTCGCGTGTAATAGGAGATACTTCCTTGTCCAGATATACAGATTCAGTTTGCAAACTTTGCCGTAATGAAGGCGTCAAGCTCTTTTTGAAGGGTACACGCTGCTACACAACCAAATGCGCCATCGAAAGACGTCGTTATCCATCAGGACAACACGGTCAAGAGCGCAAGAAGCAGTCGGAATTCGCCATTCAGTTGCGCGAAAAACAAAAAGTACGTCGCTTCTACACAGTTGCTGAGAAGCAATTCGCCGGCTACTTCGATACAGCTAACCGTCAGAAGAAAGTTCCAACAGGTCTCAAACTTCTGCAAATCCTTGAGTCGCGTCTCGATAACCTCGTGCACCGCTCCGGAATGGTTCCTTCAAGGGCACAAGCAAGACAGCTTATCCTTCACGGACACTTCTTGGTTGACGGCAAGAAAGTTGCTATTCCTTCGTATCAATTGAAGCCAGGACAAGTGGTATCAGTTGCTGAAGACAGCAAGAAGCTCATTAAAGGACTGCAGGAAGCTAGCCCCGTTGCTACACATCCAGGTTGGATGAACGTAGACAAGGAAGGTCTTACCGCATCACTAGCTAACCTTCCGGCAAGAGAAGATCTTGATCCGACTATCAAAGAAGCTCTAATCGTAGAACACTACTCGAGATAATCGACCTGATAGTCACTACTGGTAATCCCATCAACAGAATGGCATAAAACAATGAATCAAATGATTGGCAGACATATCCCACCAACCTCAAATGCTTACGACGGAGCAACTATGGAACCTCTGAAGATCAAGTGCTTGGAAAATAAGACCGGTGCCGATGGTTCTATCTACGGCAAGTTCGTAATAGAGCCTCTAGAGCGTGGTTATGGTACCACTCTCGGTAACAGTCTGCGTCGCGTGCTTCTCTCCTCTCTCGATGGCGCTGCTGTCACAGCAGTACGCGTTGAAGGTGTCACTCACGAATTCACCACCATCCCGGGTGTTGTTGAAGACGTAGTTGATGTGATGCTCAACCTGAAGGGTCTTGTCGTTAAGTCTTTCAGCAACGAACCACAGTATCTGCGCATTGATGTTAGCCGTCCGGGCCCAATTACCGGTCACGACATCGTATGCCCACCGGATGTAGCTATCATCAATCCGGATTGGCAGCTCTGCACATTGTCTGAAGAAGGTAGAGTGCGTGCTGAAATTACCGTTGAGCGCGGTCGTGGCTATGTTGCCGCTGACTCGCACAGCCACTTCAAGCAAGCAATTGATGTGCTGCCGATCGACGGCGTATTCATGCCTGTCCGTCGCGTAAGCTACAACGTTGAAGGTACACGCGTTGGTGAATCAACAGATTTCGATAAGCTGACAATGGACATCTGGACCAATGGTTCATTGGATGCCACAGAAGCTATTTCTCAAGCTGCCCGCCAAGTAATCGAACACCTGGTGCCAATCGCCGAACTTTCCGGCAAGCCAGTTGTGCCGGTTGCTCAAGCTCCAGCTCCAACAGACAGTAAGCATTCTTCAATCTCCATTGAAGAGCTCGAATTGTCCGTAAGAGCCTACAACTGCTTGAAGCGTGCCAACATCAACTCCTTGGGCGAGCTCTTGAAGCTTTCCTATGATGATTTGATGAACATCAAAAACTTCGGTAAGAAGTCAGCCGACGAAGTCATCGAACGTCTTCGCTCATTTGGCTTGACCCTTGCTGATACACCAAAAGAACTAAAGTAACTGAGTTGAACTAAAGGACCTAGAATCATGCGTCACGCAAAACCAGGTAATCGCCTAAGCCGCCCAGCCGATCAACGCAAAGCTCTTTTGCGCACATTGGCCACCGAGCTTCTCCGTCATGATGAGATCAAGACGACATTGTCCAAAGCTAAAGCCGTACGCGGCGAAGCCGAGCGCATGATCACCTTGGCTAAGCGCGGACAAGTCGCTGACTATCCGTCTGTCGTGAAGAAGGCTCGTGAGCGCGATAAAGAAGCAGCAAAGACAGTTGCTTCAGCTCTCCATATCCGTCGTCAGGTAGCTTCTGTTCTTTTGGACAAAGCTGTCGTGAAGAAAGTATTTGAAGAGACGGCTCCTCGCTACAAAGATCGCAAGGGTGGCTACACACGTATTATCAAAGACGGCTACCGTCGCGGCGACAACGCCCCAATGGCCATAATTCAGTTAGTTTAGATTGTCCTTTCAATTTAGTGACTTCAGTAACGAACAACAGCGCAGCAAGAGCGGCGAGGAGCCGGTCGCAGCGGAGCGTCGGAAAAGCGAAGCTAGCGAAGGTGTAGCCGAAGGCAAGGAGACGACACTAAATGTGTCGTCGGGCGGAGCGTTACATAAAAGGATCGCGTTGCTTGTCGAGTATTGTGGTGGCAAGTTTTCCGGTTCGCAATATCAGGTTGGGGTGCGTACGGTACAAGGCGAACTCGAATCGGCGCTCTCAACGTATCTGAGACGCCAAATAGGAGTCGTTTTTGCTGGGCGTACAGACGCCGGTGTACATGCCGATGGGCAAGTAGTTCACTTCGACATTCCGAAAGAAGATCCCAAGGGAGAGCCTAACCTCTGGGAATTAGCTTGGGGACTAAATGGCATTTTGCCGAAGGACATGGCTGTAGTTTCGGCTCAATTTGTCGATCCGAATTTTCACGCTCGCTTCAGTGCCACTGCCAGGCGCTATGTTTATAGGGTTTTAAACCGACCTCAGCGCTCTGCTAGTTTAAGAGATACTCACTATTGGCTCTCGCACCCGCTCAATGTTGAAAAAATGATGCAGGCGATTCCCGCCCTTATTGGCGATCATGACTTCGCTGCTTTCAAATCGACTAATGCCGACACGGTTACAAGCCAGTGCCAGGTGCACTTTGCAGAATTGTTGAATTTAGGTGAAGGACAGCTTGAATTCTGGATAGAAGCCAACCACTTCGTGTACAATATGGTGCGAATCATTGTCGGGACCCTCATAGAGATTGGTTTCGGGAAGAAGTCGCCGGAGAGCCTCGAAATTGCTCTAAAGGGCAAAGATCGCAGCCTCGCTGGACCGACAGCACCCCCTTGGGGATTGTGTCTGAAAACGGTCACCTACCCAGAAGCCTTTACCCTCTTTTCGTTGAAAGAGAAGCGAGGCAAGAGCGCTGAGGAAGCGGTCGCCGACGAGCGAACAAATGTAGCCGGAAGGCTAGCGAAGGCAGAGTGAAACGAAGCCGGAGCGTTAAATGGAGATAGAGACGTGAACAGTTATTTTCCCAAGGCTGGAGATCTTCAAGGTCAGTGGTACGTAGTTGACGCTGAAGGTCAAACACTCGGCCGTCTGGCGACTAAAGTTGCTGACTTACTGCGTGGTAAGACCAAGCCAACATTTACTCCACATGCTGATTGTGGCGATTTCGTCATTGTGATCAATGCCGAGAAGATCAATGTCACCGGCAGAAAAGAAACCCAAAAAGTTTATCGCCACCACAGTGGTTTTCCAGGCGGCTTCAAGGAAGAGACATTGAAATCTCTTCGTGCAAGACGCCCAGTGGCAATCATTGAGAAGGCTGTTCGTGGCATGTTGCCGCACACCAGACTCGGTGATCACCAGTACACCAAGCTGAAGGTTTACGAAGGCAGCGAGCATCCGCATGCTGCTCAGAATCCGACAGCATTGGATCTAAAAGCCAGAGTCGGCGCGTAAGTAATTCATTCAAAGAAACAGAGGACGAGATTTAAATGACAAGCGTGATTCAGTACAACGGAACAGGTCGTCGTAAGACTGCCACCGCACGTGTACGCCTGGTACCAGGAACCGGAGTAGTGACAATCAACGGTCGTCCAATGGAAGACTTCGTTGGTGGACGTCCTGGTCTTGCCAAAGTAATCCACACCCCTTTTGCTGTAGCTGAAGCACAAGGACGCTTTGACGTAATCGCAACCACCTGTGGTGGCGGTATCGTTAGCCAAGCAGGTGCTATTTGCCACGGTATCTCAAGAGCCCTCGGCGAAGCTGCTCCGCAGAACCGTCCAATTCTGCGCACACAAGGCTTATTGACTCGTGATTCACGCGTCAAAGAACGTAAAAAGTACGGACGCAAGAAAGCCCGTAAGCGCTTCCAGTTCTCCAAGCGCTAAAGAAAAGCAATACGAAAAGGGCAGGTGCTACACCTGCCCTTTTTATTTAGTCATTTTGTTCGGAGAGTTCTCGCAAGAGGCTGCCGAGGCTATATGTGGGCTCGTAGCCTAAGTGCTTATTCGTTTGCGAGATATCTAACTTGCGCGGTTTGAGAGCGGGATCAAGACCTTTTGATTGGACCAGCTCGAGGTATTTCTCGTAGTGATTCCTAAAGGTTGAACCTGGTCCTTCCTTATCCCAATTAGCGAGTTCGCTGTCGGTGTATTCATAGGCTCCGTCAATGGGAAGGATAAGGTGTTCTTTGAGTTCACTATTTGAACTGACAAAGTCAATTGACTTGAGGACGGCTTGAGCTACATCATCAATGTGCACAGCACCGCCCCAGAACCATTTGGCCCATTCAACGTATGATTTGTACACGGCGCGATTCCAGTGCGGAATAAAGGCACGTGGGCGAAGAGTCACGACGTTCAAATTGTGTTTGCGGAAATAGAAATCAGCTATTTGTTCAGCCAGAATTTTGCTCATTCCATAATAGCTATCCGGTTCATCCACGCTAGTCGTGGAAATGAAGACGACATTTTTCACGCGTGCTGCGACTGCAGCCTGGAATACCTCAAATGTTCCTTTCACATTGAGATCGAAAAAGTCGTAGGCATCTTTATTCTGCTGGAATTCGTGAATGCCATGCCAGTCCGCAATGTGCACAATGCAATCGCATCCAGAAAAGATACCCGGCAATTTGTCTCTGTCGAGAATGGATCCCTGGATAAATTCGCCATGAAGTGTTTTAGCCGGCTGAATATCTAAAGCTGCGGGCGTATGCCCCTTCTCAATCAGCTGTTTCGCCAATACCTGTCCAAGGTCGCCTGAGCCACCTGTTAATAGAACTCGCATGGGTTACCTGTTTAATTGCTTTGAGCTTCTGCGCGTGGCTTTTCTTCAGGAATACGTCCTGCCACTCTGAGCTTGTTCTGGAAGCGTATAAAGGCTGTAAAAGCGGTTATTTGAATGATGGCT